>JBFLYE010000117.1 GCA_040756715.1 bacterium | reverse complement strand
TCCACCTCTTGCTCCGACCGAGTCTAATTACGCTAACCACTTCTACATCACAGTTGAAAACAACATTCCATAGATGAGGGTAAGAGAAACAAGACAAGAGGGGGAGTCCTCTCCCCCTCTTACTTAATTTTACTTGAAATTTAAGCAATTATGTGTTATTCTTAAATTTAGATGATTAAACATTTAATCCTTTGTGCCTCTGTGCCTTTGTGCCTCTGTGCCTCTGAATTTAGGGAAAATTCCTTTATTGAGGGAACATTTGAAAGGATTACAACATCTAATATTGCAGGATGCAAGTGGTCGAACTACCCTAAGTCTATAAAGCTATCCTCCCAATATCCCCTGTTTGAGCCGGTAGATACCTGGTCACCCCTGCCCAGTGAGATGTCAGGGTTAGCCTTTCTTGAACCAGAATTTGGTGATATAGATAACGATGGAGACTTTGACCTTTTAGTAGGCGATAGAGCTACAAAAAAGATTATTCTCTTAGAAAACAAAGAGACAAAATATAACCCATTATTCAAAAAAAAGATGGAACTTCCCTTTTCTTCATCTCTGGGAAGCTGTAGCCTTGGTGATATTGACAAGGATGGAATATTGGATTTATTGGTAGTTTATAATGCAAGTGAAATCCATGGTTATAAAGGAAAGGGAAGTTGGGCATGGGAAAGGTATCCTGATTGGGATATTAAACTTTCTTCTTCCCCATGTGAGATAGCCTGTGACCTAGGCGATTTAAACTCTGATAATTACCCTGACCTTATAATCTGTTATATGGAGCAAGGAACAAATACAAATGGTTTTGTTGATGTAAGATTCCTTGCATATGAAAACAAAGATAATAAATTTATTCCAAAGCCTGAATGGAATCCCCCTCCTATGTTGTCTGAATTAATGGGAAATGGATGGGACTTAAACGTAGAACTCATTGACCTGGAAAACACCAAAAACCCTTTTCTTATTTTTACATTCAATGAGTGGGGAGATATATATCTTTATAAAAACACAGGAATGTTATCTCCCAACTGGGGAATGCGGTCTTATATATTGTGGGGGTTGTTTGGACAACCTCCAGAAGAATACTCTCCTCCAGGCGATAGCGCAGTTGCAACAATAGCCTTTGCCGACCTTGATGGCGATGAAGATTTTGATATGATTAATGGGGGGGAGGATGGAATATTAATTCCTTTTGAGAATGTTGGTGATATTAGCAATTCAAGGTTTCAGTTAAAAAGCTATCAACCACTTGATGGAGCCCATATAATGGGAGGAATGACCTTTGCTGACCTTGATCAGGATGGTGATTATGAGGAAATACATAGTGAAGGGGCAGGAAGTTGTAATAAACCCCGTATTTATATTGCTCAAAATACAGGGACACCAGAGATTCCATATTTTCCTCGGCAACATTACAGTATTAAGTTAGAAAATGAGCAAAATGGATATAATGGTATGGAAATTACCCCCACAGTGGCTGACCTTGATGGCGATGGAAAGCCAGATTTACTTGTTGCTACATATAAAACTGGAAAGGGCGAAAATGTAGGCGCATTTAGAAACATAAGCACACAAACAACCAAATTTTCCTATAACCCTCAATGGAATATAACCGCAGAATATTTAATTTCTGAAGGATTGGATGATTTTGATACTTCTTCTCCCGCTCCATTTCTTCTTGACTTAGATAATGATAGGGATTATGACCTCCTTCTTCCTACCTGGAAGGTATTTGTTATCTTAGAAAATATTGGAGGCATAACCTCGCCAATCTGGAAGAGGAATAAAACCTGG
Source organism: bacterium (assembly GCA_040756715.1). Lineage (NCBI taxonomy): Bacteria > bacterium. Next base: position 1,075 of record JBFLYE010000117.1, on the reverse strand, counting down.
GAGGAAAGCACAGGCTTTAAAAAGATAAGCCCTTTAGGTAATATTCCTAAACTAACTGCAATGGACTTAAATGGCGATAACAATGATGATATTGTATTCCATGGAACCATCTATCCTCCCCAGGTTCATTTAAGGCTTGGAACATCCAACCCTCCCTCTTTTGAAAGAGCACCCGAAGAATGTGAAAAGATGTTTGATACTATTACTCACCCTTATTACAACCTCTCTGGCGTAGACCTTGACAATGATGGAGATTATGACCTGGTTACTGGATATAAAAGCTCAGGTCCCTTTATCTCTGGAATAAACAAGGGTCCCCACCATCCCCTGGGCACCTATACCTCCTCCCTTTTTGATGCAGGTTCCTCAGTTATCTTTGAGAATATCTTCTATAAAGAGAGGAAGCCATTTGAGACAAATATTGCAATGTTTGTCCGATATGGAAATAGCCCAGATACCCTATCTTCCTGGAAAAAGGTAAGCAATGGAGAAAGCCTTAATCTAACCGCAAGATACATCCAATACCAGGCAATTCTTACAACCAATAATTTAGAATATACCCCAACCCTATATGAGGTAAGCATCCCTTATCACACAACCAATCAGCCATTTATCAAGGCAGACCCAGATAAGGGTTATTCGGGAGATACCATAAATGTCTCAGGAAGCAATTTCTCAGGTAATGAGATAGTTCGGCTTTATCTTAACAACATCCCAGTTGCAACCACCACCGCAAGCAATGGAAAGATAAACACAAGCTTTAATCTTCTAAGCCTTCCCTCAGGTCTTTATCCCCTTAATGCTAAGGGAAATACATCAGAAACCGCTACTACCTACATTAGCTTACTTCCCTATTCAACCATCACTGGAACAATAAGAAGCAAAGAATTTGCCCCCATACCCAATGCTACAATTACCCTTAATGGAAAAATCACCATTACCGACAATAAAGGCTTCTTCTTGTTTTCTTCCCTTCCGGTTGAAACCTATACCCTAATTCCCTCCTATCCCAATGCTACCTTCATTCCTCCCTATTATTTCTTCCCCTCCCTTAATTGCTCACACAATGTAGAAT
>JBFLYE010000116.1:4137-5544 GCA_040756715.1 bacterium | reverse complement strand
AGGGGTCAGGGGTCAGGGGTCAGGGGTCAGGATTGTGGAAGAAAAGGATGCAACAAAAAAGGAGAGGGAAATAAACCTTGTGAACACAGGGATATATTGTTTCAATAAGGGAATATTTAATCTCCTAAAAAGGCTTGATAATAAAAACAAGCAAGGAGAATATTACCTTACCGATGCATTTAAGATGCTTTCGGAGATGGGAAAAAGGGTTTCTTTGTTGGAAACAGAGGATGAAATGGAGGTAATGGGAATAAATACAAGGGAGGAGCTTGCAATAGTAGAAGATTTTTTAAGGAGGAGGAAAAATACAAGATGAAAAAAAGGAAATTATGGCTATTGACTATTGGCTATTGGCTATTGCCTCTTTGCCTCTTTGGCCATCAAAATGGAATAGATTGCAAAAACAAGGCTTGTAGAACAATGATTCTTACCCCCATTTCTTTCACATCAAATGGGAAAAAAGCTAAATTGGGTGTATCCCTTCAGGGAGAAGAGGAGACCTTTGCAAAATGGAAATTTGTTGTTCCAAAGGGGTATCCCCTAGATACAAATCTCTCTTTGGGAAGGCCATTTATTACAGTAAATATATCCTGTAATGTTTATGAAAAGGGCTTAACAAGCGAAACCTGGCCATCTCCCTATACACCAGAGCTTTCTATCTCTACATATAACCCAAGGACAGGTGCAATATCTCCTGAGGTTGGTGGAATAATAGGGCTTATGGATTCAGGCAGGAACAAGATAACCATATCCCAAAATTTCTATATCAACCTGTTGGAAGATGATATAGAAATAGAGGTTACATTAAAAAGACCAGGGGGAGAAAAAAGGGCTCCTACAATTCTTGTAAATAAGAACTCCCTCTTTCTTTCTTATATCTTTCAAAAGGGAGAAATTCCCCTTCCTCCTGATAGATATGAACGAAATAATGACCCTTCATCAGCCACTATTGTCTTAAGAGGCAAAGTAGATGCCTCTATTTGGGATGGTCTTCCTGTAAAGCCGGTTGATGTTGATTGGTATAAGCTTGTAATGGAAAATTATGGAACATTTGAGATTGAAATTACATCCTCTGATGAAAAATCAAACCTATCACCCTCATTAAAGCTGTATAATGAAAAGCTTAAGCTTTTAGCCCAAACAAAGGGTATAAAAACAGCAAGGATAGCCTGGTCTGGAAAGGGAAATTTCCTTATTGAGGTATCAAATAACGCAGGAACAGAGGGACCCTCTAGTCATAACTATATCCTTAATATTAAAAAATAATTGCAAATTGAAAGGGGATAAAAATTTATAGTATCTTCCATTACTTAGTGCAAAAATAGTATTTAAGAAATTTTGAATTCTAAATTTTGAATTTTGAATTGAAAAAGGTTAAGTTTTATAAAATTTTGAATTCTAAATTTT
>JBFLYE010000116.1:0-4127 GCA_040756715.1 bacterium | reverse complement strand
TCAAAATTCAACATTCAAAATTCATAATTTTATAAAGTTTTCCTTAAGATTATCTAAACACATACATTTTGTAAAGCGTTATGGAATTAACTATAATACACCTACATTGAAGCTTACACTAGGGAAATATACCCTTGACCTTTCCGAAAAAACCTATATTATGGGCATCCTCAATGTAACCCCCGATTCATTCTCTGATGGGGGATTATACCTAGAGCCAAAAAAGGCAATTGAGCAGAGCTTTAAGATGAAAGAGGAGGGGGCAGATATTATTGACATTGGAGGCCAATCAACCCGGCCAGGAAGCACACCGGTATCAGAAAAGGAGGAGCTCAAGAGAATCCTTCCTGTTCTAAAAGCCCTGGCGGGAAGGATTAAATTACCAATTTCTATAGATACATATTCTTCAAGGGTGGCTGAGGAGTGCCTTAAGGAGGGTGCAAATATGATCAATGACATAAGCGGGCTTCGTTTTTCTCCTAATATGGCTGAGGTAATTGCAAGATTTAATGCCGGTTGTGTGATTATGCATATCAAGGGAAGGCCAAAGGATATGCAAAATAATCCAACCTACCAAGACCTATTTTCCGAGATTATGGCCTACCTTAGAGAGGGGATAAAAATTGCTGAAGGCTCTGGAATCTCGCAAATAATTATCGACCCTGGGATTGGCTTTGGAAAGACATTACCCCATAATCTAAAGATAATCAAGGGATTGAATAGATTCAAGGCTTTGAAAAAGCCTATATTGATTGGCGTCTCAAGAAAATCCTTTATTGGCCAAATATTAAATCTTCCTACCTCAGAAAGATTTGAGGGAACCCTAGCGGCTGTTTGCTACTCTATTTTAAAAGGTGCAAATATTGTAAGGGTTCACGATGTAGCTGGAGTAAAGAGGGCTATAGATGTAATAGATGCCATAAAAATAAAGGCATGTGTTTAGCAAGGCTCAACCATTACAAAGCTTTATTGCAAGCTCAATTGAGCTAATCATGCTATTCGGATTTGCCTTATTTTTGCCTGCAATGTCAAATGCACAGCCATGGTCAGGGGAGGTTCTTATAAATGGAAGGCCTATGGTTAAATTTACCGCTCTGTCAAATGCAAGCAATTTAAGGGGAATAAGCCCCTGGTCGTGATACATCGTAATAAAGCAATCAAAGCCCTTTTTTAAGAATGCTGTATCGGGTGGAAAGGGACCAGATACATTTATCCCTTCGCTTTCTGCCTTAAGGATTGCATCTTTTATCCTTGCCTCTTCCCTTCCCATTATTTCATCCTCTCCGCTATGAGGGTTAAGCCCAAGCACACAAATCTTTGCCTCTTTTATTTTAAAATGCTCCCTTAAGCTTTGATGGCTAAGTTTTATTGTCTCATAAATCCTTTTTTCTGTAATCATCCTACAAACCCTTGATAAGGGAATATGGATTGTTGCAAGGACAACCCTTAAATCTCCTGCGGTAAACATCATCCCAACCTTTCTTTTAGAAAGATGGGCAAGTATCTCGGTATGACCAATAAATTTGCTATATCCAGCCTTATGGATTGCAGATTTACATATGGGTGCGGTAACCATCGCATCAATTTTTTTCTCCTTTATGAGCTTGAATGCCTCCATTATGTAATCCAGGGATGCCCTTCCTGTTTCAGCCGATGGCTTTCCCATTACAAGGGTTTTAGGATTGATATTCTTAAGGTCTAAAATTTCTGCCTTGTTTGTAGAAATTATTCTTTTGTCTCCAATTACAATAAAATTAGCCTTTTGGGTAATGTTAGTAGAAAGGGCTTTTAAAACAACCTCAGGCCCTATGCCAGAGGGATCGCCAATGGTTATACCAATTGTGGATTTTTTCAAAGCGAAATAGAAAGCCCGGCATCAATGGTGATTACCTCTCCTGTGATATATGAGGCATCATCTGAGGCGAGAAAGGAAACGAGGCTTGCAATATCTTCTGGCTTTCCAAACCTTTTAAGGGGAATCTTTTCAATTATCCTATTTTTCATTTCATCACTTAATTTTTGGGTCATCTCTGTATCTATAAAGCCTGGTGCAATGGCATTTACCGTGATATTCCTTCCTGCCAGCTCTTTTGCTAAGCTCTTTGTTAAGGCAATCAGCCCACCCTTTGATGCAGCATAATTTGCTTGGCCAATATTCCCCATTATCCCGATTATTGAGGAGATGTTTATTATTTTTCCCCTTCTTTGCTTTATCATAATCTTTGAAACCTCACGGGAACAAAGGAATGCACCCTTAAGGTTTATATCCAAAACCCTGTCCCAATCATCATCAGACATTCTCATCAATAGCCCATCCCTTGTTATTCCAGCATTGTTAACCAAAAGATCAATTGTTCCTACCTTTTTTATTATCTTTTCTATCCCCTCTTTTATTTCGCTTGATGAGGTTATATCACATTTAAGGAAAATTTCATCTTTAACTGGCTCTTTTGGAGGTTCTAGATCAAAATTTGCTATTCTATAATTTGAAGAAAGCCTTTCTATAATTGCCCTTCCAATCCCCCTACTTCCTCCTGTGATTAAGGCAAGCATTACCAGCGATAGTGAGAAAATGCCTTGTTTGCCTCTGCCATTTTGTGGGTATCCTGTTTCTTCTTTACCGAGGCACCGGTATTGTTTGAGGCATCAATAAGCTCCAGAGCAAGCTTCTCATTCATTGGCTTTCCCTTTTTTGCCTTTGCATTTTGGATTATCCATTTAAAGGCAAGGAATATGCTCCTATTCTCAGGGACAGCCATAGGAACCTGATATGTTGCACCACCAACCCTTCTTGGCTTAACCGCAACCCTGGGACGGACATTCTCAATTGCTGTTTTAAATATTGCTAGAGGGTCTTTGTTAAGCCTATCTTTTATAATATCAAAGGCGTTATAGACTATTGCTTGAGCTAAGCTTTTCTTACCCCTTCTCATTACACAATTGATGAAATGGGAAACCAAGGGGCTTTGATATATAGGATCTACCATCCTTCTGGGTGGTCTACTATAATTTCTCTTTCTTGGCATTTACTTCACCCTCTCTATTAGCTGTTTAAAGCCCTCTTTGTCTTTAACAGCCATCTCAGCCAATATTTTTCTATTAAGCTCAATTCCCTTCTTTGAAAGCATATTTATAAATTTGCTATAGGTAAGACCATAAAGCCGTAAAGCTATGTTTATCCTTAATATCCAAAGACGCCTCATCTCCCTTTTTCTTAAGCGTCTATGGGAATAGGCATATACACCTGCTTTCACATTTGCCTCCTTTGCAAGCTTATACCAATTTTTTCTAGCTTCCCAATATCCCTTTGTTCGCTTATGAATCTTATTGTGCCTTTTCCTCTTTGTAACCGATGATTTTACCCTCATTTTGGCTTCTTTGCTCCGTATTTTGACCTTGCCTTTTTTCGATTGGCAACACCTAGGGCATCATAGATACCCCTTATGGTATGATACCTTACCCCTGGAAGATCCTTTACCCTTCCACCATGGATAAGGACAACCGAGTGTTCCTGGAGGTTATGGCCAATGCCAGGGATGTAAGAGGTAACCTCATAGCCCGAGGTAAGCCGAACCCTTGCTACCTTTCTTAAGGCAGAATTTGGCTTCTTTGGTGTTGTGGTATAAACCCTCACGCAAACCCCCTTTCTCTGAGGGCATTGTTTTAAGGCACGGGTCTTTTTCTTTACCTCTATCTTTTTCCTTCCCAACCTTACTAACTGATTTATTGTTGGCATAATTTTAAAATTTTACAATCTTCTTTTTTTCCTGTCAAGATTTTTTCTTCTAATCTTCCAGATGGGTATAGACATACTTACCACCTTAAGGAAAGAAAGATAAAGAAGATTATTAGAAATATAAGGCATATTGGAATGCCAATTTTTGCCCATTCCTTCATTTCTATCTCAAGCCTCTCGGCACAGATAATATTGGGAATGTTTCCTGGAATAAGCATCCCTCCACTTATAAGGAGGCTTAATAAAGAAGCTTTAATCTGAAAAAGGCTCATATGTGGCCCTATCTCACAGGCTGCCAGGGTTGCATTGTCAAGGATGCTTGAGCTTATATTAAGAAGATAAAGGACGAAGGGAGAAAGATTAGATACATAAAGATTAACAAATGGCTTAA
>JBFLYE010000115.1 GCA_040756715.1 bacterium | reverse complement strand
CCTTTAACTCTTCGTTTTCCTTCTTTAAGGCAGACTCCTGATCGCCTGTTTTGCCATTACCTTTAAGCCCATTGAGTCCGCCTTCTAAAAATGCCTTCTTCCATTTGTAATACATGACATCGCTGACGCCATACTGTCTGCAAAGCTCTGCTACGGATGCCTCATTCCTCAAGCCCGCCAATACCATCTTCTGCTTCTCTTCTGCGCTCCATTTCTTCCTTGCCATCTGCCTCCTCCTTCCGGAGGACTAACTTACCAGTTGTTCCTAATTTCGTCAAACCCTACAGTATCCTCTTTAACAGGACGAGGATTGAGCCAAATGAGATTACATTTTGGACATTTTAAAAATCCATATTCACCTGGTGCTCCAAAAAGGCGATCTTCCAAATTTTTATATAAAACTTTACCTTTGCTTCCACATAAAATACACTCTTCAATTTTTTCAGTACGAATCATTTTTCCCTCTAAAATTTTATCATAAAATTATTAAATTCCTCAAAAACCTTTTTATACTCAAAATCTCTTACTCTTATTAAAGCATTATTTCTCAACTTTTTATTAAATTCTTCGTCCTGAAGAACATGCAAGATTTTATTGGCAAGAGTTATATAATCCCCTCTTTTAACTAAAATCCCCCATTTTCCGTTTTCAAGAATCTCTGCTGGACCACTTGGACAATCTGTAGCAATTATTGGCAAACCGCAAGCCATTGCCTCAATTATTACATTTGCAAAACCCTCAAAGTCTGAGGTAAGAACGAACAGATCTGAGATTGCATAATATTTGTAAGGGTTTTCTTTATAACCGAGGAAATAGACAATGCCTTCTAAGTCAAAATCTTTACTCATTTTTTCAAGAAAAGTTCGATCTTCTCCATCCCCAATAATTAAAACTTTAAAAGGTAAATCTTCCTTTCCTCTGATTACGTTTATGGCTTTCAGTAATATATCAATTCTTTTCTGCTTGTTGCTTAATCTTCCAACATATATAATAGCCTTTCTTTCATCTTCCAATAGCCAAGGTTCATCTAATGTTTCTTTGGAAAGTGCATCAATTTCCTGAAAGTCAACACAACTTGGATGCACAAAAATCTTAGTTTTTATATGGTGAGTTTCTTTTAAGTCTTGCGCAATCCCTTTAGAAAGACAAAGAATACCATTAGCGTCTTTATCAATCAAAATAATAATTTTAAGGAGTAGATTTAAAAATGGATTATTTTTTTCTCTCCCAATTACTGAGAAGTGTAGCTGATGAAAGACGATAAACTTTGACTTCAAACTTAAAATTTTTTTAGCAATGTAAGTTATTATACATTCATCCAGAGTCGATACCAATAAATAATCTATATCTTTTCCATTTTTTCTTAGCCAAATCACCAAATAAATAAATTTCAATATCAGATTTATTATCCAGGTATATCTATTTTGTCTAACTTGGGGAGTTTTTAAGTAAAGTAATTTAACCTCGTTGTCAAAAAAGTTCTCCGAGGAATTTTGCCTTTCTGTGGTCAGTAGATATGCGACCTCAAAGATATTTTTATCTGCATATTTTCCAATAAAAATTAGATTTCTTTCCACACCCCAACCTCTTAATGTATTGTGAATTATGAGAATCTTTTTTCTATTAACTTCCATAAGCCTGTAATACCTTTTCTACTGTTTTATTCCAGGTAAATTTTTCTCTAAATAATTGATAAGCCTTTTCTCCCATTTCATAAACTCTTTGAGGTTCATTTATTAGCTTATATATTTTTTCTTTTAAATCAAGAGGGCTGTTAGGCTTTACAATAAAACCGGTCTCTTCATCTTTAACCAATTCAGGTAAAGATGCAACATTTGTAACAATGACAGGTGTTTTACATGCCATTGCCTCAAGAACAACCAGACCAAGAAGTTCTGGAACTTCAGTATAGCCTCCATACATTGTTTTATAAACCGAAGGAAGCACAAAAACAGATGCTTTATTATACTCTTGCAAAAGAATTTCATCAGTTGCATCTATTATAAACTCAACTTTTTTCACTTTGGATAAATTTTTCAAATATTCGAAATATTCAAGCGAATAAGGTCTTCCAATTATGGTAAGAGTTATATCACTATCCACCGCTTCTATTAAATAGTGTATTCCCTTATGTGGTAGTAATCTTCCGACAAATAGAATTTTTCTTTCTCTGTTGAGATTTAACGGATAGAATTTTCTAATATCTACACCTCCATAAACAATATAATGGCTTGTCTTATATTTAGAAAAGCACCCAGCTGCATACTCTGACAAATGTATAAAGCCATCAATAAAACGCCATGTTCCTCCATGATAGGAAAACATATCCCATCCACCACCCCCAAAATCCGTGACAAATACTCTTTTTCTTAATAATTTCCCCCATAAAATACTCAAAGAGGTAGTTAATGTATGATATTGATAACAATGTATGATATCAGCATTTTTAAGAGCCCAAAGAAATGGGAGATAAACTGGACTAATTTTTTGACCCTGGATATAGAACCAAGGCTTAAATAAGCGAACGGTGAGGGAACCTATTTTTTCTACCCTTGGTCTCTCAGAAAAGCTGATTAGCTCTGTTTCAACTACTTGAGACATAGCTTTCGCCAATTCTAAGGAGTATCTTTCGCCCCCTCCCTTATAATCCCCGAAAAACATTGGCAAAATATGGAGTACTTTCATTATTTTTGATCTTTAATTACCCAGACCGGTTCTCTAACAAATTGCTTTTTAAAAAGATGTAAAGCCTCAAAGATTTCGCTTCTCGATTTTGACGAAATGACAAAAAATGAGATACCGTTTGCTACAATAAACATCAAGAGACCTAAAATAGGAATTTTCACCGATGAGGATAAAACTACAGAACAATAACCAATTACCAAAAGGACAACCGCTTCTCTATAACTCGGTCTGCCATATATAGATGATACATTTTTGTGTAATATAAACAATACTGGTAAAACTATAATATCAGCCAAAGGTAGGGCAAAATAGCCACTTACTGGTATAAGCAAGAAACAGATAATCCAAACTGCTACACTCCGTATAATATGAAGTTTAATCATTTCTGAGGCTTTGCCAATAGTCATAAGAAGAAAAGATTGTCCAGCAAAAATCATATTGACACCCTGAGGTAAAATAGCAAGAAGTAAAAGAGGAACGGCAGGAAGACTTTTATCTCCATATAATGCAGGTACTGCCCAATAACTGATTGAGGCAAAGAGAAATAAAGGGAAAGTAACCAAGAAGTAACTGTAAAGTGCACTCTGATCTATTGCCTTCAGGATCCTCTTTTTATCATTTTGAATCTTTCCTAAGACATTAAACGATAGCCGAGAGATTATGTTTATAAAGAAGGATAACTGGCTAATTATTCCTTGAACTAATCGGACAATTCCAGCTGCTTCCAATCCAATCATCTTCCCAATCAAAATGGGATTTATTGCTCCAGAAAGAACCCAAACCCAGCCAGCGGTAGAGGTTGGAAATCCATAATTTAATATCTCTCTTACGATACTATTATTCCAGTGAAATCTAATGCGAATAGGCTTTATTTTGTATGCGAGCATAGTGGTAATAAATGATTTAGAAAGCTCACCTAAAATAAGTGCCCAAATTCCCAGCCCTACATACGCCCCTATCGCTGCCGGTAAATAATAGCCTATTAAAGCGGACAATTCTAACATGCTGATTTTCCCATACTCCATATTTCTTTCGATAAGAACAATGGGCACCTTAGCTAAGGCACCAATACCAATCGCAAGGGAACAACCTGCTACCAGCCAAAATAGCTCCTTCTTTCCATACCACCATGCTGAAATTGGTGCAATAACAAATATCGCAAATAAGACAGTGACCCAGGCCAATAACTGCAAGAGACTAAAGGCAACCCTAAGATATTGGTCATTTAGCTCCCCGGGCTTTCTAAGCAAATAAAGACCAATACTTAAATCCGCAATACTCGATAATAAGGTAATAAAAAAAACTGAAATACTTTGAAGTCCATATATCTTAAGTCCAAGGAATCTAACGATAAAAATACTTCCAATCATGGAAATAAAAACTGCAAGCAAATTTCTAATCGTAAGTATACCCCCAGAAGCAAGGATTTTCCCTTTATGCACGAGATTATCTCCTAATTTTGTTTCTGATAACAATTCCATTGTTTCTTAAAATTGATTTCCAGGTTTAATTATCTTTAGTTCAATATCCATAAACCACGCAGGAAATATCCAAGAAAGCCTTCTTTCCCAGAAATCAGGATAACGGTAAGCTAGCCTCCAGATAAATTTATTAATAAAATTGTGTTCAAATTGCAATTTTACCTTCAACTTTTCAAACTTTGCAAAAGAATAAAAATTCCATTTTGAATAATCGGGATGCCCATTTATAGAAAAATAATCAAAAGAATGAATACCAAAAAAGTGTCGATGCGTAGGGTCGGTAAACGCATTACGGGAAGAAAAATGAGGTGTAGTGATGAAAACCTTACCTCCTGGCACCCCGATCCGATGTATTTCCTCCATCGTAAGCAATACATCCTCCAAATGCTCTAAGATATCAAAGCAGTAGATCTCATGAAACTCATTATCAGGAAAAGGCCAGGGAAACTTATTAAGATCATGTACAATGTCTGGACCTATCTCAGGGTTGATATCTACCGTTACCGCATCAGGAATAGAACGATTCTTACCACAGCCTAAATTTAGTTTTTTCATAAGACTTTCTTTTTAACATGTCGCACAAGACGACGAATTACATTTGATCCTTGTAGTGAATAGTATCGAACCCAATCGCGTATCTTCAAAGTAGCTTTAATCTGAGCTACTAGATGCTTATTTGCCTGAATAAAAGACTCTAACTCAGATTCAATAACCCATGTGCCATGAATAATTTTTTCCTCAAATTCAAAACTGTCTTCCCAGAACAGCCATTGCACTTTGTTCTCCTCAGGCAAGTGATACAGAAACCACGCAGGGAAGTAGAATTTTTTACTGCGATGAACCATGTGGTATTTATGCAAGAAATTTATTTTTTTCTTTTCTTATCTATATCAATCAACCAACGATGGTGTGACCAACCCACAATCCCAGGCTCCACTCCACGGGAACTCTCTACCAATCGGGAAGGCACTTCAATGTAGCCTCGTTTACCTACACGATTAATTTCAGAGCATACCCAGATAGGGTCTCTCAAATCTTCCAATACATGTGAGCAGATGATATAATCAATGGACTTATCTTTAAAGGGGAATGGAGCTCGATCGCAGATATCTCTTTGAATCCATGTTTTTCTGTCAAAATACTCTCTCTCACCACCCTGAGACCCCTGGGTATAACCTTCCTTCCAACTACCACGCGACTCATAGGGCATCATATCTATAACATAGTTAGCACGATTAAATGGCAATGCCCAGCCTCCGATATCAAGGACAATATCTCCTTCCTCAATTTGGCTCAAAACAATTCCTACATTAGGGCTATACATAGGCAAATATTTATCTCCCTGCATTATTCAAAGAAAAGATAGCTCTTCCAGGCTTTTTCAACTTAAAAATCTTTTCCTCACTATCATATATGATTCCATATTTCTCAGCTTCTTTTAAGATATTTTCAAACACTTTCTTTATTT
>JBFLYE010000114.1 GCA_040756715.1 bacterium | reverse complement strand
ACTGAGATGGGGTTGTCAATGCCTGGGCCAAAGGTGTATCTGGCATTAAGGGTTCCTTGGGGGTCGTATTCAGCGATTAAATCATCACCATCATAAAGGAAGATTGAATTATCCTTGGCAATTCTTTTGCCTAAGGGGCAATAGGTAAAGGTTTGGCTTGAATTATCAAAAAAGGTTATCTGGATGAGGCGGTTTTCATAATCATAGGTATAGGTTGTTGTATCCATTGTAGACCTATTTTTCACAGAGTTATCCTGCATCATTTTATTCCTCCCTAGCCTCTTTCAATAATCCTTTTATTATTTCTTCCTTAATCCAGATGCCATTTTCTAACATTTGACTGATAGAAGGTTTTATAGAAGAAAGCAACCTTTTCTTTTTAGCCTTTAAAAGCAGACCCAATGTTCCTATTACCTCAAGCCCCAAAACCTTTGCTTGCAATCTGGCAATTTTTTCGTCGATTAGAACCTGCTTTATCCCTTTTTCTTTTGCCAGGATAACAACCTCTGCCTCACCCTGTTCTAGCTCATATAATAGCTCTATCTTTTCCCGATCAGCAACCTTTTCAATTAAAAGCCAGGGACTTGCCTTTAGCTCTTGAACTCCAAGACCTTGCTCACCGCCAGCCAAGATTTCTTCTTTTACCTTAAAGGGAAGATAAACTTCAGCATAAAGCTCCTTAAGCAAAGAGGTCTTCCCACATATTGAAAGGGCAATCCAAGGTGATGTATTCACCACAATCCCTTTTCCTTTAATACTCATCTTTTGGATTCTTCTAAAATCTCCTTTAGCTCTACTTGAAAGGGAGAAACCTTATATTGTCCAAGCCTCATTAGAAAATTCACCCTGTTTAAGCCAGCTAATTTTGCCGCCTTGCCAGAAGAGATTTTGCCAAGCTCATAAAGTTTCAGGGCTAAGAGATACCTTGCTTCTTCCTCAAACCTTTCTTTACTTTCTTTAAGGGAAAGCAGAAGATCATCTGGATATTTTAGCGTTAAAACATTCTCTTCCATTTTTAATTTCTCCTTTGTTTAAAGTTTAGCATATTTACCTTATATTTGTCCACCTTTTGAGTTGTAATCTTTTACTTGTTCTTTTAATTTTTTGCTCCATAGCATTGCGCCAAGAGAGCCACCCAAACATGCCATTAAAACAAAAATAAGAGCAGAAAAAGGAAATACGGCATCAATTTTTTGTATAATAGGAGGATTAAAAAATCCAGCTTCAAAACAAAGTCCTACTAAACTACCCATTATCATCCCTCCTATCAAAACAGTAAAAAACATTCCTATTGTGCTGAAAGACATAAGTTTAAATTTTACTGCCAATATTTTATTGCTTATCAATATACCAAAGATTAATCCACAAAGGCTTACTAATAATCCAAGAAGAATTACTGTAATCTTAGATTCAAGCTTAACTATATTTAATGGTATATAAATAAAACACGACAGGAACCAGATAGTTAAACAACCAGCAATCAATGGAAAAGATATAAGTTTTTGTATTTTTAAAGAATGTTTTCTAAAAAATATACCTATTGCAACCAATATTACTGGGAGAACAAAAATTATTATCAATTTATATAAGCAATACCTATAAAGCACATTACCCATTTTTACTTTTCTTTTATAGGAGGATAAGGGGGAGCAGGTCCAGGCTCTGGACCACGAAACCCATCAGATGGTGGAGAAGGAAATGGACTTTTAAGACATTCAAGGAAACACGCTACAAAACAATATATTTTCACTGCACTTTTAAGTGGTTCAGCACATCGATGTTCACGGCGACAGTCCCAATAACATTGTTCATAACATGGCTTAGGACTAGGACCTATTATCTCCCATAACCCCATAGGATCAACTAATTTTACTGGATTATTTAAACAATAAACATACGAATGTAACCTTTGAGGATTACGAAGCATTTTTTTATTCATAGTAGGATACCCTAACAATCCCGCACCTTCTATAGGGAATGTATTTGCCCCAGGACAGGTGGGGCAGGATGGGGGACGGAGGATGGGGTCGGTTGAGAGAAATCTTCCTACCCCTGGATCATAGTATCTTGCTCTGTAGTAATAAAGGTTTGCTTTGGGTTCGTATTCTCGGGAGGTGAATAAGAATGAATTGCGGAATGCGGATTGCGGAATGC
>JBFLYE010000113.1 GCA_040756715.1 bacterium | reverse complement strand
TAAAGATGAAAAAAGGGCATATTTTAAAACAAAAGATAATGGATGAGATAAAGGATAGGATAGAAAAGAACAATACCATTATCTTAACAGATATATCTACCCTTTCGGTTGACGAGATAACAAGATTAAGGAGGGAGTTTTCAAAGATAGATGCAAAGTATGTTGTGGCAAAGAATAGGCTATTTATGAGAGCAGCGAAGGATTTAGACATTCCTATATCTCCTAGGCTTACCGGCTCAACAGGATTTCTCTTTTCAAAAGATGCCCCTATTTCTTGCAAAACCCTGCTTGGTTTTATAAAAAAGGAGAAAAAGCCCTCTATAAAATATGGATTTCTTGACAAAAAAAGGATAGAAAAGATTGATATAGAGCGTATCGCTAACCTTCCATCACGAGAGGCTCTTATTTCCCAAGTTATATCCCAGATTCAAGCTCCCATTGCAAGCCTTGTTTATACCCTTTCTGGAATTATTAGAAACCTTCTTTCTGTTTTAGATGCTATAAAAGAAAAGAAAAAAGCTATATGAAAAAATCCTCACTTAAGAGTCTCTTAATTTTTAGTTTTTTCAAAGACCTTGACAAAATAAAGATATTTGTTGTATAATTTTTTTATGTTAAAAAACCCTTTTGGAAAAATAGCAACCGGAATAGATCTTACTATTGATTCGGTTAAGATATGTAGGCTAAAAAAGAAGGATAAGATTTTTCTTCTTAACCTAGCTCAAAAAAAGATATATGAAGAACCCCTTCGTGACGATGAAAAAGATGCATGGAGTAATTTAGCGATTGATGCCATTAAAAAGCTTTTATCAGAAAATAAGATAAAAACCCGTGAGGTTTATATATCTGTTCCTTCCTCCTCTGTGGTAATAAGGTATCTAAAGCTTCCATATATGCCAGCAGATGAGCTTCGTGAGGTAATAAGATTTGAGGCAGAGGAGCATATTCCATTTGAGGTTGAGCAGGCTTTAATAGATTTTCATATCACAAAGGATTTTATTGAGAAAGAAGAGAGGATGATGGAAGTTCTTCTTGTTGCAGCAAAGAGAGAGATTGTTCATGAATATATTCATATCTTTCAAAAGGCAGGTCTTGATCCCGTGTATATTAATGTTGATACATTTGGAATAGAAGATGCTTGGGAAATAGGGGAAGAGGGAAGCATACAAGGAGAAAAGGTTGCGGCTTTGGTTGATATTGGAGCAAGGACAACAAATATAAACATCATAGAAGGAAATGCATCATCCTTTAATCGGGATATCATTGTGGGTGGAAATGATTTTACCGATTCTGTAAAGGACGAATTTGGAATAAGCTTTGCTGAGGCAGAAAGTAAAAAGGAGGAAAAGGGAGCAATACTTTTGGGAGAAGAATATGGGACAGTAACAGATGATGAAAGGGGAAGAATATCCTATTGTTTAGAGTCTGTTGCCTCAAGGTTGCTTGATGAGCTTGATAGATCATTCACCTATTACTATACCCAGCTTCCCAGCTATAAAAAGAATATTGATAAGATTGTTTTAAGTGGTGGAAGTGCCAATCTTCCAAATTTACCAGCCTTTCTTTCTCAAGGATTGGGAATAGATGTTGTTCTGGCAAATCCCATTTTAAATCTAGACCTTTCTAAAGGTAATTTTAAGCCAGGTGAGATTGAAAGAAAAAGAACAGGATTTGCAGCAAGCATTGGCTTGGCACTTAGAGGACTACAATGATCATAATAAACCTTCTTCCACCCGAGATAATAGAAAAAAGAAAAAAAAGAGAGCAAACTATATTTATTGTAAGCATTCTTCTTCTTTATGGAATGGTTCTTTCTGGAATATGGCTCTATCTCAATATGAAAAAGCTTAACCTTCAATCTGATATTAAAAAGATAGATGAAGAAATTGCAAGCCTTCAGCCAACATTAGAGAGAATTAAACAAATAGAGGCTGAAAATGCTGAGATAAATAGAAGGCTTTCTGTAATCCAAACCCTTATAAAGGGAAGGTTTAAGTGGGTAAAAATTTTAGAGGAAATAAGCAAGACCATAACTCCAGAGATCTGGCTTTCCTCCCTTTCTCCAGAAGGAGAAGACAGTCTTTCCCTTTCTTGTTCAGGGTTTTCCAACTACTCTGTGGCGAATTTTATTGTAGCTTTAATGGAAAATCCATTTTTTAGCAATATAACCCTTGGTGAGGTTTTATCATCTGAAAAGGGGGAGGAAGAAAAAATAACAAACTTTAGTTTAACCCTGAAATATAACCTATGAAGAAGCTAACTGAGAAGCAAAAGCTATACCTTATACTCTTTTTAATTGTGGGAGGGGGTGGCTTTATCTTTTACCACAATTTTTTTAAGCCATTAAATAATGAGGTAAAAGGTCTTTCTTCAGAGAAGAAGACAAAAGAACAGACACTTTTACAAAACAAAAAAGAGGCAAAAAGGCTTCCTTTTGTTGAGGCAGAAGGAAAAAGGCTTAAGATTCAATTACAATATGCAGAAGATGTCCTTCCCAAGGATTTGGATGTTCCCTATCTTCTTACCACCCTAACCCAGCTTTCTGAAGAATATAGGGTTTATTTTCCATCTTTTTCACCAGGGGAAATACAAGAAAAGGGTGACTATGCAGTATATCCCATTAACCTTACTATTGCCGGAACATTTCATAATGTAATAAAGTTTATTTGTGCAATTGGAAACCTTTCCAGGCTTATTAACACAGTAGAGCTATCCATAAGTGCAAGTCAAGGTCAAACAACAGAAGAAAAAGGGCCTGTTGATACAGTTTCTGTCCCTTTAAAGCTTGAGTCGTATATATATAGATGAAAAGTCAAAAGTTAAAAGTTAAAAGTCAAAAGTGTGGTAAGAATTTATTAAATATTCTATCACTTGTTATTTGTTGTCTAGTTATTGTTTTAGGATGCAAAAAGAGGGAGGAGGTAAAGGAAGAGAAACCTAAGCCACCTATTCCTGTTGAGGTTCCTCCTCCAAAATATGAGACATATCAATACCTTGATCTGGGAAGAAGGGATCCATTTGTTCCATTAAAAGGGCCGGGGGTCATAAAAATGCCAAAAGAGGTTGAGGTAGTAATTGAAACAAAAAGAGAGGAGGGAGGGATGGGGGAATGGGTTATTTCGGGGTATATCTTTGATAAAAAGGAAAAAATAGCGGTTATCAAAGCCCAGGAAGAAAATTATCTCTTTGCAGATAA
The DNA here is from genome assembly GCA_040756715.1 of bacterium. Classification (NCBI taxonomy): domain Bacteria; species bacterium. The sequence continues at coordinate 4,379 of JBFLYE010000113.1, read as the reverse complement.
TAAGCTTCTTGACAAGGATGGAAATGATGTTCCTGAGATAAAAGTAAAAACAAGGGAAGATGGAATAATTTTAACCAAAAAGGGAAAAGAGCTATTTTTAAAGATGGAAGAAAAAGAAATAAGGGAGGAGATACAATGAAAAAAATATTACAGGTGGCATTATTGGGGTTTTTTGGGGTAGCTTGGGGGTATCAATTAACAGGGATTACAGGGTATGATGAGAATGGAAAGACAAGGGTGGTAATTACCTCATCAGATGTGCCTCAATATAGGGCATTTGTTATCCTAAATCCACCTAGGCTAATCATTGACCTTTTAAATGGCGAGGATAGCCTTTCAAAGGACAAAATTAAAAATAGAAGCAAGGCTATTTTGAGCATTTCTTCAGAGCAGAGGCTAAAGGAGCCGGTTAAGATTGCAAGGATAACAATTGGCCTAAAGCAGGTCTATCCATACCAACTTCTTTCTGATAAAAATAATTGTTTGATTGAGATGGATACAGGCATATCAGAAAAAAAGGAGGTAAAGGAAGAGATTAAAGAAGAGCCTATCCCTGCACCAGAAATGGGAATTCTTCCTCCTTTAGGAAAGATAGAGGAGGCTATAAAGCCCAAAGAGGAAAAGAAGGAGGAGAAAAAAGAAGAAAATTTATTTTCTATGAGGTTTTATGAAACAGACCTTTCTGATGTTCTAAGGGCATTATCCAAAAAGATAGGAAAGGATATTGTTTTAGGGCCAGATGTATCTGGTGTAATAACCATTGAGCTTAATAATGTTAGATGGGATCAGGCACTAAATATGATCCTTAAACCAAATAACTTTAACTGGGTAGAGGAAGAGGGAATAATTAGGGTAGATACAAAAGAAAACCTTTTAAAAACAGCGGTTAAGACAGAGGTTATCTTTATAAACTATGATAAGGCAGAGGATATGTCAAAGAATGTTGAACCCCTTTTAGACCCAGATGCAGGTGGAAAGATTATCATAGACAAAAGGACAAATTCTTTAATAATTACAACAACATCAAAGAACCTTGAGGAAATAAAGAATGTAATAAAAAGCCTTGATTCCTCAACACCCCAAATTATGATTGAGTCAAAGATGGTAACCATAGATTACAATGAAACCCAGAACCTTGGGATTAGATGGGGGTTTACCCATCCATCCTCTGCACAAGATACAACCCAAGGGCTAGTTGATCTTGGAGCTATTTCCTCAACAAACCTTTCTATTGGAAGGCTTTCTGGAAATACAAACCTTTTCCTTCAGCTTCAAAATCTTATTAAAAAGGAAAAGGCTGAGTTGATTGCTGCTCCAAAGATTGCTACCTCTGACAATCGGAAGGCAAAGATAAAGGTAGGTGGAGAGGCTCCCTATGCAGAAACAACACCCTCATCAGAGGGCTCAGCAGTTGGCGTTACTGTTAAATACATTGATATGACAACAGAGCTTGAGATAACCCCTAAGGTTAATCCTGATAAAACCATCCTTTTAGAGCTTAAAATCTCAACTAAGGGTGGGAAACCCGAAAATACTATCTGGGTAGCAGGCATAGGGGAGCATACAGCTCCTACAAAAAGCGAGCAATTGATTGAAACAACGATTATGGTAAACAATGGGGAAACAATAGTAATAGGAGGGATGATTGGTAAGGATGAGCTGGTGACAGAATATTCTGTGCCATTTTTCTCTGACCTTCCATTTGTCGGAAGGGCATTTAGATATAAAGGCGTATCTCCTTCAACCGGAAAAGGAACTCCCATAAAAAGAGAGCTTCTTGTCTTCCTTACCCCACATATCTTGAATCAATAAAAATTCAAAATGCAAAAGTCAAAATTGAGGTAAGGATTTATAAAAATTCAAAAATGAAAAAAGGGTTATGGATGATTATTATAATTGGGCTTGGTTTAGCCATCCTTGCCTATTCACAAGAGAGCTATAAAGACTTAGATGTATTCTCTGAGGTTTTTTCTTATGTCCAACAAAGCTATGTAGATCCCTCAAAAACAGGCTCAAAGGAGCTTATCTACGGAGCGATTAACGGGATGCTACAGACCTTACAGGATCCCTTTACCAGGTTTATGACACCCCAGGCACACAAGGAGATGGAAACAGAGCTCTCTGGTCAATTTGGAGGATTGGGAATTGTTATTACCATAAAGGATAATAAGCTCGTTGTTATATCACCTATAGAGGATACACCTGCATATAAAATAGGTGTAAAATCAGATGATTGGATAACCCATATTGATGGAACATCAACCGAGGGAATAAACCTAGCTGATGCTGTAGCCAAGCTAAGGGGAGAACCAGGAACAAAGGTTACCATTACCATTACAAGGAGAAAAGAGCCAAATCCCATTATCTATACCATAACCAGGGATGTTATAAAGATAAAGAGCGTAAAGTTTGAGATTTTAGATGATAATATAGGATATATAAGGGTTAGCTCATTTAACAACAATACAATCTCTGAGTTTAATGAGGCATTCAATGAAATTTCAAAGGCAAATCCAGAGTATATCATCCTTGATTTAAGAAACAATGGGGGTGGAACCCTTCAGGCTTCAGTTGGTGTTTCGGGAAAATTTCTCTCAGGTGGTTCTCTGGTTGTCTATACAAAGGGAAGGGAGAATACACCCGAGATAAGGTATGTTGCAGAGAATTCAGAGCCAAAGGTTAAAGCAAAGATGATTATCCTGATAAATGGTGGAACAGCATCGGGAGCTGAAATATTAGCCGGTGCTTTAAAAGACCATAAAAAAGGCATTCTGCTTGGAAAGAAGACATTTGGCAAGGCATCGGTTCAAACCGTGTATAACCTCTCTGATGGCTCTGGTTTGGCATTAACCACAGCCCATTACTATACACCGGCGGGAAACCTTATTCACGGAAAAGGAATTGAACCAAATATAGTGGTTGAGGAGGAGCAAATATCAGAGGAAAAGAGAAAAATAATAGAAAAATTTGAGGATGGGACATTTACTGAGGAATTTGTGGAAAATTATGCTACCTGCACAGACAAAGAAATAGAGCAATTTATCGCAAGCCTTAAGAAATCTGGCATAGAGCTTGAGAAAAAATACATCCTGCGTGATATAGAAAAGGAGAAAAGGGAGCTAAAAGGCGAAAAACCCTCCATTGTTGATATGTTCTGCGATACCCAGCTTGCCAGGGCAATTGAGATAATAAAGGCGAGGGAATTCTGGAAAGAGTAAAAAGGAATTTAGGATTTAGGAATTTTATTATCATTGAGTAGAAGACCTTTCCTTCCTATTGTTCTTCTTTACATTCTAGGGATTTTGATAAATCTTCCATATTCCGATTTTTTTCTCATTGTATCAATCCCTGGCTTCTTTATTTTGTTTTTTCTAAAGAAAAAAGCCTCCCTTGTTTTTCTTTATTTTTCAATCCTTACTTTTGGCTCATTTTCTTGTTCTTTTCATTCATATAAAGGCCCCTCTAATATTGCAAATCATATTGGAGAAAGGGGCAATATTGTAGGTGTAGTCGTTTCTTATCCTATAAGGCATCCAGAGAGAACATATATTGTGGTAAGGATAGAGGAATTTAATGGCAAAAGGGCATCTGGTCTTCTTTCTGTAAGCACACAAGAGTCCAGTTTTTCTTTGGGGGACAAGCTTCTTATTCCTTCGGCAAAGATAAAAGAGCCAAAGGAATATAAGAATCCAGGAAGGTATAACAAAAAGAAGGTGCTGGCAAGAAGGGGAATTTATGCCTGTGTATGGGCAGATGATGTTATATTACTTGGCAAGGGAGAGATAAACCCTTTTTTATTATTTGCCTCTCGTATTAAAACAAGGGCAGAGAAGATTCTCTCTTTGCTTCCTGAAAGCGAAAGGGGTTTTCTTTTGGGGATTATCCTGGGAGAAAGATCGGGAATTTCTAATGAAATAAACAGGGCATTTGCCGATACAGGAACAATCCATATCCTTTCTGTTTCAGGGCTTCATCTTGCATTGCTTTTTGGTTTTCTTGTTATTGTATTTGAAAGACCAGGGGTAAAAAGGCCATATAAATTTATTCTCACCTTACCATTTCTCTTTTTATTTTGTCTAGTAACAGGTTCTTCTCTTCCAACCCTTCGCTCTTTTATTATGACATGTGTCTTCATTTCCATAATTGTATTTGAAAGGGAGGGGAATCTTTATAATACCCTTGCCATAGCTTGTTTTATCCTCCTGCTTAAAAACCCTTTTGAGATTTATGATATTGGATTTCAACTCTCTTTTGTCGCCTGTCTTTCCCTTGTCTATCTTACACCAAAACTTACAATAAAAAAGGATAAGCTATTTACTTTCATCTCATCCTGTTTTTCTGCCTCTATTGGGATATTTCCCCTTATTTTATTCTGGTTT
>JBFLYE010000112.1 GCA_040756715.1 bacterium | reverse complement strand
ACAAGGCTTTCTAATACCTTTTGGCTTTCCTTTAGGCTTTTTTCATAATCTTGTTTTTTATGGTAGTAAATCCAGCTCAGAAGATTATGTAGCCTTTTTTTATTATCGCCCTCTAAAACATTAGAAAGCCTTGTTAAGAAGGAGATTGCCCTATCTATCTCATTATTAGCAAGGTATAGCCTTATAAGATGGTCAACCGTCCTTGAATATTCAGGCCTTATCTCAATTGCCTGTTCAAATTCAGCCATTGCAAGTTCTGTCTTTCCCATATTTAGATATAAAATTCCCATGTTGTTATATATATCAGCAATAAAAGGTTGCCATTCCTTTGCCTTTTTGTAATAGAAAAGGGCTTTCTCTGCCTCGCCTTGCATAAAATGTGCCATTCCCAATGTAAAATAGGCGGTGTTGCTCATCCCTCGCAGTAGCTTATTTAAGGTAGTTGCTCCCGCAATCGCCTCTTTTAATGATTCTTTATTGCCTGTGGTTATTACATGGTTGATATAAGCCCGATTTAGCTCCTCCCAATACCTTATTTCCCGATAATTGAAGGAAATTGCCTTTTTATATTTAGAAAATGTGTTGTTCCAATCCCCCCGAGCAGAGCATACGGTTCCATCTTTATAATATAGGTCAGCAAGGTATGGTCTAATAACAGAGATAGAAAAAGCAATTATAAAGATAAAAACAGAAGGGTATATCACCCAAGGAATGGGTGAATTTTTCCTAAAGCTAAATTGAAAGGTTTTAAAATTGCCAATCTCTTTTACTGCCATTGCCATAAGTATCCAATAAAGGGAGGCAATGGGTGTATTTCCAAAGCTAAATTGGTTTTGAACAAGATAGGCAAGCCAGGCGGTATACATTCCCAAGATAAGAATCTTTCTTTCATTTTCTGCTTTGCAATATCCCTTCCAACAATACATTGTAAAGGCAATAATAAGCCAGAAATAGATAATAAGCCCTATAATTCCCCGATTTACTCCTGTATCAAAGATCTCATTGTGCAGCCTATCCTCCATCTCTAGCCCCCCTTCCATTTTTTTTGTATAAACCTTGGCAAGGTATTTAGGAAAGATTATGCCCAATGTATCTGGACCAATTCCAAACCAGGGATAATCGGGAATGATTGCACAGCCGGTTGTCCACATCCAGATCCTCCATCCCGAAGAACCTCCCGCGCTAGCAAGCTTGTTCCTAATTTTTTGAAAAAGGCCTATTTTTTTCTCTTCTTTAATTTTAACCACATCCTTTTCCTCTTTGGTAATATTTTCAGCTCCCTGCATACTTTTTGGAATGATTCCAAAGAACCTTCCTGCAACTGAGATATTTCGGTTAAGATTAAAAACAATGGTTAAAAATATAAGAGAGGCCCCAATCACGGGAAGGCCTATTTTATAGGCTGTTCCTCTTTCCTTTATTATAAACCCTGTAATAACCAAATGGGCAAAAAACAAAAGCCCCAAGGATAAACCACCTAAAAATAAGGCCATTTTGCTGGATAGATCTAGATATTTGTGGACTATATAAAAAACAAAGCCAAATAAAGAGGTAAAAACAGGAAAGTATAAAAGAAAAAATCTAAATCCATAGAACCAAAGCACAAATACCAAAGTGCAAACACTTAATCCGACAAAGGTGGCCCTTGTATTGGTAAAGCAGAAGCAGATGTAGATAAAAATAATGCACCCTCCATAAAACAAAAGAAGAAGGGGTCTTTTTAAAGAAGATTGTTTCTCTCTTTTTTTTCCCTTAGAAACTTCCTTTCTTTCCGTAATAAAGATATACATCGAAAGGCAGGTAAATATAGCCATCGAAAGGTATGCCGCAATAAATACAGGGTTTCCAAATGTTCCAATGATTCTATATCTAGTGAAGGATTCCCATTTAAGGGGATCTAGCCCAAGAAATTGAATTACCCCATATACAGAGGTTATTGCCGCAACAAGAATAATGCTAAATAAAAGCCAATAGATCTTTTCCTTTGAGATAAAGGTAAGAATAGCATAAAAGGAGATAAAATACATAATAACCACAAGAAGACCCTCGTACCTCTTATATGTTCCCACAAATGCCATCCAGGGGTTTATAGAGAATATGGTTGAAATAATGGTTATAATTAACCAGGCAGATGTTGGAAGGAGAATTATTAAGGGAGGGATAGATATCTCAATTTTAGAAAGATAGGCGCTTCTGATTAGCCAGGTTGCTAGGATTACCATGGTAAGGAGATAAATGGATGTAACCTTTGATATATCAAAGCAGCTATAAAGATGAATATCAAAGTATAAGGGTGGAACAAAGATAAGAACAATAATATAGGAAATGATTAAAGCCCTTGTGAATAGCTCAAATTTTATCTGTAAAAGATAGGCAAAGAGAGAAATTATAAGGGAAACACCAACCCATGAGGCTAGATAATATGGGGCTGTGCCGGTAAAATCT
>JBFLYE010000111.1:8068-8751 GCA_040756715.1 bacterium | reverse complement strand
TTTTGAAGTAGTTCTTCTTCTGGTTCCCTCTCTATTATATTTATCGGCATAAAATGAGAAAAAGTTAAACTGTCAAAGAGCAATTTTTGAGAAACGAACTTCAAGGTTGCGAAAAATAAGAAATTTTATAAAACTTAACCTTCAATCCAAAATTCAAAATTTAGAATTCAAAATTTCTTAAACAGATAAACACACCCTATCTATTTTTCCACTAAGTGAGGGGAGATACCATAAAACACTAAACACATACCATATGTGATTATTGATCACATCTTTCTTTTGGATTATAAAGAGGAAGGTAGGAGAAAGACAATATCTGTTCTTAAGACAAGGAGCCTAGAGCATGACAAGGGAATCTTTGAATACGAGATCACCGATTCTGGAATAAAGATTTTTGATGAAAGGTAATTTTTTTGCCAATTTTTCATTTTCCACAACAAAGCTTGTATTTCTTTCCACTTCCGCAGGGGCAGGGAGAATTCCTTCCTATCTTTGGTGTTTTCCTCTTTACTGTTTGAGGAATTTCAAGCCTCTCTTCGGCTATTTTCTCTTTCATCTCATCGGTTACTAACCCCTTCTCATCCAGAAATTTAAAATATAGCTTAAAAAGTTTTTGAATATTTTTAAGGTTTTGTTGATTTATAGAAACCTTTTTTCTAATCTTAAGAAATATTTCCATTGCT
>JBFLYE010000111.1:0-8058 GCA_040756715.1 bacterium | reverse complement strand
ATTAAGAATAAATTCTGCATTTTCAATTACATTTTTTGATTTAAGGCTGTTAAGCATTCCAGATGCTATAAACTCGCCTATAAAATGTCTTATCTCTAATTCTTCTTGTTCTTCCTTAAAGCTTTTCTTTTTCTTGAATAAATTTTTAAGGAAATTCATTGTATGGGAAATGCTTCGCAAAGGGAGGCAACCTCTTTTTTCACATTTTCTTTTCCCCTGATTACCCTTTCAATAAGCCTTGCTATCTCTTTCATTTGCTCCTCTTTCATCCCTCTCGTAGTAAGGGCTGGTGTCCCCATTCTTATTCCAGAGGTTATGGTGGGGGGAAGAGAATCATAGGGAATGGCATTTTTATTAACAATGATGCCCTGTTCACCAAGCAGCTCTTCTCCTATTTTTCCTGTTATTCCCATAGGGCTTAGGTCAATCAAAAAAAGGTGGTTATCCGTTCCACCCGTGATTAGCTTAAAACCAAAGGAGGTAAGGCTTTCTGCCAATACAGAAGCATTTCTTACCACTTGCTTTGCATATTCCTTAAAATCAGGGGATAAAGCCTCTTTAAAACATATAGCTTTAGCGGCAATGATGTGCATTAGAGGCCCTCCTTGAATTCCAGGGAATATTGTTTTATCAATGAGCCTCCCGTATTCTTCTTTTGCCATAATCATCCCACCTCGGGGGCCCCTCAATGTCTTATGGGTTGTTGTGGTGATAATATCGGCTATTCCAATCGGGCTTGGGTGGACATTACCTGCGATAAGCCCAGCAATATGGGCAATGTCTGCTACCAGCAAGCTATCTATCTCATCTGCAATCTTTCTAAATTCCCCAAAATCTATTATCCTTGGATAGGAAGATGCACCACAGATAATCATCCGTGGGCTATATTTTTTTGCCAAATCTCTTACGATGTTAAAATCTATAAGGCCTGTTTTTGGATTAACGCCATAAGCTATAGAGCTAAATATTTGTCCTGAGAAATTAACCCCTGCACCGTGTGAAAGATGGCCTCCTGATTGTAGGTCCATTCCCATAATAATATCACCAGGAGATAGAAATGCAAGATAGGCTGCCATATTTGCCTGTGTTCCTGAGTGTGGCTGGACATTTACATATTCTGCATTAAAAAGCTCCTTTGCCCGCTTGATGGCAAGATTCTCTACTTCATCTACAAACTCACAACCCCCATAGTATCTCTTGTTTGGATAGCCCTCTGCATACTTGTTTGTCAATCCAGAACCTGCTGCTTCTCTAACTGAAAGGCTTGCATAATTCTCTGAGGCAATGAGGTTTAATGTATTCCTTTGCCTCTCTTCATCCTGCTTTATTATTCTATATACCTCCTCATCAAATGCTTTTATCTTTTCCATCTTTGACACTATAAATTAAAAAACCATTTTTGTCAATTGACAAAATTCCTAAATTATTATGCCCTAGGATGTGCCTTATCATATACCTTCTTAAGGTGCTTTCTGGTAATATGGGTATAGATTTGGGTTGTGGAAAGGCTTTTGTGTCCAAGGAATTCCTGGACAGAGCGAATATCAGCACCCTTTTCCAAAAGATGTGTTGCACAGGAATGCCTTAAAGTATGTGGTGAGATATGGGGAAGACCTGCCTTTTTCCTTATTTTATCAATGATCTTCTCAATTGCCCGGCTAGAAAGCCTTCCTCCAAATCTATTTAGAAAAAGGGCATCCCCTTGCGCAACCCTTATTTTAAGATAGGAAATTAAAGAATCCCTTGCATAAGAGCCAAATGGAACAAGCCTCTCCTTTTTTCCTTTAGCAACAACCATTATTGTTTGATCAGATAGATTAATGTCTGATATATTCAATTGCGAAAGCTCATAAACCCTTATTCCCGTTGAATAAAATAGCTCGACAATTGCCCTATTTCTTATCCCAAGACGACCCAAAGATGATGTATCAATCAATTTAAGCACAGAAGGCAAATCAAGAAAATTCGGAAGGTTCTTTGGAAGGCGCGGCATTAGCAACCCAGATATAGGATTATCCTTTAACCCCTCATAAATGCATAGAAAATTATAAAAGCTCCTTAGGGAAGAAAGCTTTCTTGCAATTGTCTTTTTTTTTCTACCCCTCTTTACCAAGCTTCCCAAATATTCCCTTGCCATATGATAACTTGCCTCCCTTTCCTTTAAAAAAGAAAACCATGCCTTTAAATCCATTTCATAATTTCTTATTGTATGGAGAGAATAATTTTCTTGAGCAAGGTATGCCAAAAATTTTTTTGTTTCTCTTTCAAAAGCCATTTTTTTACATTTGAGAAAAAGGGGTAATAGACTTTATTTGTATGGCAAACCGGGAGGGTAGAAAAGAGATGACAAGGGTATTGTTTGATTTGGCAAAATAATTAACCACAGTGGCTATTGGCTCTCTTTTTAGTAAGGAGCTAAAGATTTTCTCGGGAATTATTGCTATGGTTCTTTGGTTATGCATACTAGCAATAGCCTATTATGTAAAGAAAGAAAATGAGCGATAACATTTATTTTATCTTAAACACACAAAAATCGCCACACATTGTGCAGGGGGTTTTGTTTTTTAAGTGGTAGCTTTTTACCTTTTTGGGGTCAATTGAAAGGCTTTCTTGTTTTTTCCAATTAAGAGCCTTCCTTGCCTTAGCCATTTCTATATTCCTCTCTACTAATGCTTTTTTTCCCAAAGCAATATCGGCACAAATTCCGGCAATTTTTGCTGAAATTACACCCTCTTTTACCTCATCTGGTGTAGGAAGGCCAAGGTGTTCAGAGGGTGTTACATAGCAGATAAAATCCGCACCATACAAAGCAGCCAAAGAGGCACCAATGGCAGAGGTTACATGGTCATAGCCTGGGGCAATATCGCAGGGAATTGGGCCAAGCAAATACAATGGTGCATTTTTGGTTATCTTTTTTGCCAATTTAACATTTGCTTTTATATGATTAAGGGGAAGGTGGCCTGGTCCTTCAATGATTATCTGAACACCTTTCTTGTGTGCAATGTCCCTTAATTCTCCCAACTGGATTAGCTCCTTTATCTGGCTAGAATCTGTAGAATCAGCAAGGCAGCCAGGCCTTAAGCTATCGCCTAAGCTTAATGTAACATCGTATTTTAAGGCAATCTTTAAAATATCCTCAAAATATTCATACAATGGATTTTCCTTTTTCTTTTTCTTCATCCAATGGTAAATAATTGCTCCACCCCTGCTTACCATAGGAATAAGCCTCTTTTCAAGAAAAGGAAAGAATTCCTGCCTTAAGCCACAATGTATGGTCATAAAATCAACCCCATCTTCTGCTTGTTTTTCGATTACCTTAAGGATAAGGGAAGGGGTTATATCCTCTATATTTTTAACAAGTGATGCGGCTTGATATATAGGAACCGTGCCAAAAGGAACAGGGCATTCTGAAATGAGGGTTTTTCTTATTTTGTCAATATTTCCTCCCACAGACAAATCCATAATTGTATCTGTCCCTCCCTCTAAAGCAAAATAAAGCTTTTTTCTTTCAAACTCTAAAGAGGAAAGTAGGGTTGATGAGCCAATATTTGCATTTACCTTTTTTAATAAACCGCTGCCGATGCCTTTAATTTTTTCTATATTTCTTTTCTTATTCTTTGGAATTGTAATTATTCCCTCTTTTATTCCATCTACAATGGTCTCAATAGATAGCTCCTCTTCCAAGGCTACCCTCTTTACCTCATCTGTAATTATCCCCTTTTTTGCAGACAATATCTGTGTCATTCCTTGTATATTCTAGGAACCCTCTGGTTTATTCCTGTGATTATCTCATAGTTTATTGTATTGCAAGCATCTGCCAGCTCATCAATGGAAATAAAAGCCTCTCCCTGGTTTCCAAATATAACCACCTCATCGCCCATAGAGACACCAGGAATTTCTGATACATCAATCATTGTCATATCCATACATATTGTCCCAACCATTTTTGCCCTTTTTCCCCTTACAAGAACAAATCCCTTGTTTGACAATGCCCTCCTTAATCCATGGGAATAACCTATAGGAATTACCGCAATTGTAGATTCCCTATCTGTTCTATATGTTTGACCATAGGATATTCCCGAGCCAGCTGGAATCCTCCTTAAAAACGCTATCCTTGTCTTGCAGGACATTGCCTCCTTTGGCAAAAATTTTTTCTCTACCTCCTTTGAAGGAAATAGGCCATAAAGCAATATTCCAGGCCTTACCATATCAAGGTGGACGAGGGGTAGGTCTAAAATTCCAGAAGATGCGGCAATATGCCTTATCGGAATATTTATCCCTTTTTCAGAAAGGCTTTTTAGGACATAAGAAAACCTTTCAAATTGGCAATTTGCATAAGTTTTATCCTTTAAATATGAGGTTGCAAGGTGGGAAAAGATTCCTTCTATTTTGATATTTGGATAGGATATTGCCTTTTCAATAAATAAGGTCGCATCATTATAAGGAACACCAATCCTCCACATCCCTGTATCTATCTTTATATGAACATTTATTGGCTTCTTTGCCTTTAATGAAAGAGATTTAAGCATTTCCTCTGTAAATACAGATGGGGTAAGGTCATAATGGATTATCTTGTCTGCATAAGAGGCTTGGCTTGGCCCTAAAATAAGGATTCTTTCCCTTATTCCTGCCTCCCTTAATGCTATTCCCTCCTCAATAGAAAAAACCCCAAGCATATCAACCTTGTCTTTTATAGCCCTTACAACCTTAATTGCTCCATGTCCATAGGCATCAGCCTTGACCACAGCCAGGATTTTTGAAGATGTTATATTTTTAATGCAAGAGAGGTTATAAAGAATAGCAGCTATGTTTATCTCAACCCAAACATTATTCATTATATGTGATATGTGTTCTACTATACCTTGAAATCCATACTTTGTCAAGATTTTGAGAGATTTTTTATTTGGATATAAATACAGGACAGAGGATAGTAAAATCGCAGAAGGAACAGAATTTATTGGGTTTAGGATGAAATTTTGTTTCGTTTTTCATTTTTTCTACTGTTGCTTTGATAAACCCTATCCCTTTTTCTATATCCTCTTTATTCCTTCTTGTGGTTATCCTTGTGTTATCCTTTAAAAAATGGAAGGTTAGTTGATCTGGAATGCTCTTATGGGTATGATAAAATCCTATGGAATACATCGTCATCTGAAGGTCATTATCGCAGGATTCCTTTGTCAGCTTCTCTCCTGTTTTATAATCAATAACTTCATATCCTTCGTGTAGCTTGTCTACCCGGTCAATCCTTCCAGTAAGGGTAAAATCAGGGAAAGAAACAGAAAATTCGCTCTCAAGCATTATTGGGTTAATCTGGACATTATTTGCCTCGTAAAAATTACGGAGCATAGAAAGTGCTTTAAGCCCCCAGATTCTTTCCTCTTCCCTTCCTGAATACCCCTCCCTTACCCAATGCTTTCTAAGAAGGCTATGCAGAGTATTCATCGTTCTTGTGCCTTGTTTAAAGAATGCCTCAAGGGCTCTATGGATAGATATTCCCATGCTCTGGTATGGCTTTGGCTTGCAATATTTCTTAAGCTCGTCAATATAATAAAATTTATACTTTAAAGGACACTCAAGGAACATTGATAGCTTAAAATGGCTTACCTTCATTTTGTCTTATAAACATATACCCCATCCCAGTCAGGAGGTGGTGGAGAAGCAATATAATCCTGGCATCTCATAAAATACATCCTTGAAATCCCATCCTCCATAATTGTGGAAAATACATTTGCCGCTTCTTTCCATTTCTTTTCTTTATAAAGCAAAAGCCCATTTTGGAAAACCTCAAGCTGTTTTTTCTTTTCCTCTCCTACCTCATTGATCAGCCCAATTGGCTCATAAATCATCACTGGACGCGTCTTCCCCTTTACCACAATAAGGTCTACCTCCCTTGACAAGATTTCATCCTTTATCTTCTCGTAGGTTGCCTTGCTTATAATTATTTGAGCATCATACCTTCTGGTCATTCCCTCAAGCCGGGATGCCAAATTTACCTCATCACCGATTACCGTATAATTTGTCTGGATATCCGAACCAATATTTCCTACCACCATCTCACCGGTATTTATGCCAATCCCAATATCAAGCTCCTCCTTACCCCTTGCCTTCCATTCCTTCTTTAGCCGATTTAACTCCCTTATCATATCCAGGGCGGTTAAAACCGCTCGCTTGGCATGGTCTTCAGGGTATAGTGGCGCACCATAAAAAACCATAATCGCATCGCCAATGTATTTGTCAAGGGTTCCCTTATGCTTAAAGATAACCTGATTCATTGCGGTAAAATATTCATTCAATAAAGAAACAATCTCTTCTGCTTGTAGCTTTTCGGAAAGTGTGGTAAATCCACAGATATCCGAGAATAAAACAGAAAGCTCAAGCCTTTTTCCACCCAGGGAAAATGCATCGGGATTAGAAACAAGCATTTCAACCACATCCTTGCTGACATACCTTGAAAACATCCCCCTTACCTTCTTTTTCTCCCTCTCCTCGGTTTGAAACCTCCAAAGCCAGACTGAAAGGAATGAAAGACCCATTGAGAAGGAAGGAGAGACCATTTCAAGCCATAAGCCTTTGGTTTCAAAGATAATAACCGAGGCAGCAAGATACCCAAAAAGAAGCCCAATCATTGCAAAAATCCCCTTTTTTAAGGAAAGGACGGATGAAAAAAGCCCTATAATTGTCCCTAAAAATAGAATGATTATCCATATTGTTCGCTCAGATACCTTGGTCATAAAGTTATTGGTTAAAATGTTATGGATAATATTGGCGTGAATTTCAACCCCAGGATAAACTTCAGAGAATGGATTGGTCGTAATATCAAACAAGCCCTCTGCACTTCCTCCAATTATCACAATCTTATCTTTAAAATACTCCCTGGGAACCTTCCTTCCTAAAACAGTAGTAAAAGGGATAAATCTAAAGCTTTTTGCCCCCCCAATATATTTAATCCACATCTTGACCCCTTTCTCAACAGGGATTCTCTTTTTATGAGAAAGGTAAAGATATTTTTCTCCAAAGCGAATGTCGTTTATATCTATGCCCAAAGCCTTACAGACAACAGCAAGGGAGAGTGAAAGATATAGTCTATTCTGGTATGGTGTAACCAGGGGAAGAGACCTTGTATTTCCATCATCATCTGGGTATCTATTAAAATACCCAATTCCACCAGATACTTTTTGAATCTCTTTTATTGGTGGGGTAATATTTTTATACTTGCCCACAAACGCTATTCCCTTTGGTTGAGGAAGGGTAAGCCTTTGCATATTCTCAATTGATGGCGTCCCCTTTACCTCGGCGGTAAATGGAAAGAAGAATGAATTAACAAAATTTTGTGTCTTTTTACTTACCTCAATAATTGCCTCGTCATCCTTCGGGTTTGAATAGTCAACAAAGGCAACATCAGAGCCTATGGCTTTTGCTCCACCCTCCCTTATATAATCAATAACCTCGGCATAATATCTCCTTGGCCAACTTTGCCATCTTCCAAGTGAACGAATGCTTTCATTGTCTATATCAACAATTACAACATCATCAAATGCCGCCTCTTTTGCTCCTCCACCAAAGACAAAGCGAAAATTCAAAGATGCCCTTTCAAAGTCTTTGAAAAGATGGAGGTTTTGAGAAAGAAAAATTATTACTACTCCCATAAAAATCCCAAACAATCCGCCAATTATAAGCTTTTTCATTTAATCAAAGTATCTATAGGAATATCCAATAAGCCCTTAATCACTAGCCTTTTATCAGGAATAATGTAGCCAATCTGGTATGCTTCCTGCAATGCCTTTATTTTTTTCTCCCCTCCCTTTTTTACCTCCAAAATAAACCCAGGCGTTTCAGAAAAAAGCCTTTTGTCTTCTCTAATATCGCCAATTCCTTCAATGGTAATTTCTGCCCCAAGATTGCTTAACATCGCCATCTCAATTATTGTGGTAATCATCCCACCATCGGATATATCATGGCAGGAAAGGATTATGCCATCCAAGATTAAATCAATTATTTTATGGATATTCTCCCTTTCTCTTTCTAAATCTGGTTTTGGGATATTTCTTCCCATAAACC
>JBFLYE010000110.1 GCA_040756715.1 bacterium | reverse complement strand
TCGTATGACATTGAAAAATGTGTTGCCTGTTGCCTTTGTGCGACATATTGCCCCTCGGGTTGCATAAAAATATCAGCCTTTGAGGATGAGAAACATAACAAGAGGGTTGCCTCTTATGAGATTGATATTAAAAGGTGTATCTTTTGTGGCTTATGCGTAGAGGCCTGCCCAAAGGAGGCAATAAAGCAATCAGAGCTTTATGAGCTTGCCTGTTATAATAAAGACGAGATGGTTTATTCAAAAGAAACCCTTATTAAAGGACCTTTTGTGGAAAAATACAAATGAAGGATAAAATAATACAACAAGGTTGGGAGGTTGAGGATGCATTCTTTGGGGCATTGTTGGGAGCGGTTTTTGGAACTGTCATTCAAAATTCTCCCTGGTATGCCTTTCCTATTTTGGTGGCATTTTTAGGGGGTATTGTAGTTTGTTTAAAAGAGGCCTTTCAACATCCAAAGGGATGGAAGAGGTGGGAAGCTTATGGGGATTTTTCTATGTTCACCATACTTGGCTCTATTTTTCTATATCTATTAGGGGCTTTCAAATTTTCCCACTCCTTTTGGTTAATAATGACTATTATGATTTGGGCGATATTAAAATTCAGAAGCTAATGGAAATTATTGGTTGGATTGGTATTTTTTTTACGCTGATATTCCTCTATCTTCGTATTTTCTTTAAAATCAGTCCAACAGAAATGGTTATTAGGCATATCTTGCCACCCAAAAAGATAATCATTCCATATTTTAAGGTGGTAATCTGAAAATGTTATACGATTACAGTAAAGCTTATTCCCCTCCTGCACCAGTAATAGATGTTGTAATTTCTAATCCTTTAACAGGAAAGGAGGTTACTTGTAAGGGAATAATTGATCCAGGAGCTCAAATGACTGTAATTCCAAAAAAGATATTGGAACTATTAAATCCAATAGAGGTAGTTTCAAGGGTGAACATACAAAGCTTTGATGGCTGCATTTCTGCTACTAATATCTACTCAATAAACCTATGTATTGCCAAGATTGTTATAAAAGGAATTTCTGTTATATGTTATGAAGAAAATACAGCATTGCTGGGAAGGGATATTTTAAACCAATTTGTTATTACCCTTGATGGGAAGAGGGGTATTTTAGAAATCAAGGAGGATGAAAAATGAACCTTCTGTATGACACAGAGAGGTTGATTTCTGTTATTTACAATTGGATGCAATCTCTTTGCAAAACCTACGGAATTCCAGACATTGCTTTGCTCTTTGTCATTATGATAATTGTTGGTGTGCTTGTAGCAGGCTTTGTCTCTGTAAATACCCTTTTCCTTGTCCTTGCCGAGAGAAAGGTTTCAGCATTTATGCAAGACAGGCTTGGTCCAATGAGGGTAGGACCCCAAGGTCTCTTTCAGACAGTAGCAGATGCCATTAAGCTCCTTCAGAAGGAGGATATTGTTCCCGATGAAGCAGATAAAATCCTCCATTTTTTAGCACCTTTAATTATGTTTATCCCAGCAATAATGGCTTATGCGGTTGTTTGCTGGTCTCCTGGTATATGTGCTCTCTCCCTTGATTTAGGGCTTTTATATATCCTTGCCCTCTCTGCTATAGGAACAATTGGCATTGTTATTGCAGGATTTTCCTCAGGAAACAAATGGACGCTCCTTGGTGGAGCAAGGTCAGCAGCTCAAATGATCTCCTACGAGGTTCCCCTTATTTTATCCTTTATTGGTGTTATTATGCTCAATGGTTCTTTAAATCTTAACTCCCTTATATTAGCCCAAAAAAATATCTGGTTCATTGTCTATCAACCCTTAGGATTTTTGCTATTTCTGGTAGCTGGCTGTGCAGAGATAAACAGAGCTCCCTTTGACCTTCCTGAGGCAGAGAGCGAGCTGGTGGCAGGCTTTCATACCGAGTATTCGGGAATGAAATTTGCCTTGTTCTTCCTTGGTGAATATGCAAATATGTTTATCTGTGCTTGCCTTGTAGCAACCCTGTTCCTTGGTGGATGGAATGGAATTCCTGGTCTTCCCCTTATTCTTCCTCCCATTGTTTGGTTTCTTATAAAGACATATTTTATAATATTTGTCATAATGTGGTTTCGCTGGACATATCCAAGGGTTAGGGTTGACCAGCTTATGGGCTTTGGCTGGAAGCTTTTAACACCCCTTGGTTTTTTAAACATAGCAATTACAGGGGTTATGATTTCACTGGGATGGATATAAAACAAATTCGAAATGCAAAAGTCAAAATGCACATACAAAGTATCTTGCGAGCGAAGCAAAAATTGTGGTAAAATATACCATAGTTTTTAGTTTTTATGGTGGATTTGGGATTTTATGTGTTGGGAGGATTGGCAATTATTTCTGCTATGCTTGCCATTTTCTTAAAAAACCTGGTAAGGGCGGTTATGGCTCTTGCCCTATTTTTCCTCTCTATAGGAGGCTTGTATATAAATATGTCCTGTGAATTTTTAGGATTTGTTCAAATTCTTATCTATGTTGGTGGGGTAATTGTTCTATTTCTATTTGTGATTATGACCTCGGGAAATGTAGAAGTTTCTAAATCAAGCTGGATTTTGAGGCTATTTGGGCTTTTAAGCTCTCTCCTTTTATTTTTAGCCCTTGTTTGGGCATCAAAGCCTTTTAATTTTACAAGACTAAAAACATTTTCAGGAATAAAGGAGATAGGAAATCTTCTTATGACACAATACCTTATCCAATTTGAGGTTATCTCCCTCCTCCTCCTTGTTGTTTTAATTGGTTCAATTATGCTTTTAAAAAGGGAATGAATTATCTTTTGCTTTCTGCGCTTATTTTTTGCATAGGGCTATATGGAGCCCTATCAAGGAAGAATGGAATTATGGTTCTTATCTCAATTGAGATAATGCTTAATGCCGGATGCCTTAATCTTGCTTATTTCTCCTCATTTTACAATCCAAGTGGACAAATATTTGCCTTGTTTGCTATGGTTACATCTGCAGCCTGTGTTGGATGTGGCCTTGCCATATTCCTCCTTGCCTTTAGGGAAAAGGAAAAAATAGACCTAGACAATTTTAATCTTCTTAAGGGATAAATCCTATAAAATGAAAATCGCTGTTGATGCAATGGGTGGTGATTATGCACCCGCTGAGATAGTAGGAGGGGCAATAGATGCCATTTCTTTGGGATTTGCAAGAGAGATTATCCTGGTTGGAAATCCTGATTTAATAAAAAATGAGCTAAAAAAACACAAAAAAGAGCTTCCCATTGAGATTTATCCATCTGATAGTGTAATTAGAATGGAAGAATCCCCTATATCTGCTTTAAGAGCAAAGCCAAATTCATCCATTGCTCTCTCCTATTCCTTGGTGAGAAAAAAAATTGCAGGTTCTGTTGTCTCGGCTGGAAATACAGGTGCATCATTTATAGGAGGATTAACAATATTAGGAAGGCTTAAGGGTATAGATAGACCTGCTATTGCTTCACCCATTCCAACAAAAAATGGCATTTGTATCTTAATTGATGTAGGAGCAAATGTTGATTCAAAACCAAAGCATCTCTTTCAATTTGGGGTAATGGGTAAGGTTTATGCAAGCGAGGTTTTAAGAATAAAAAATCCAAGGGTGGGAATTTTGAATATTGGTGAAGAAGAGGGGAAAGGCAATAGGCTTACAGACAAAGCATCCATTTTGTTTTCTAAGGGAAATTTTAATTTTTGTGGAAATATCGAGGGAGGTGATATTTTAAAGGGAAAAGCAGATGTTGTTGTCTGCGATGGGTTTGTTGGCAATTCTATTCTTAAATTTGGAGAGGGTGTGGCTGAATTTATTGTTGATTATATAAGAAATGGAAATTTTATAAATAAATGTGGTCTTTTGTTTGCAAAGGGGCTATTTAAGAGCCTTCTTAAAAAGATAGATTATTCAGAGTATGGAGGAGTTCCTCTACTTGGGATAAGAGGGGTATCCATAATATGCCATGGAAAATCAAAAAGGAAGGCAATTGCTAATGCCATTAGGGTTGCACAAGAGAGCATATTCCATCATATAAATGAAAGGATAGAAGAAGAATTGCGAATTGCGGAAGAATTAGGGATTTAGGAAGTATATGAGAAAGGCAAGGATTGTTGCCACAGGAAGCTATGTTCCCGAAAAAATATTAACCAACCTTTCTCTTGAAAAGATGGTGGAAACCTCTGATGCTTGGATTACAGAGAGAACAGGGATAAAGGAAAGGAGGATTGTTTGTGAAAATAC
>JBFLYE010000109.1 GCA_040756715.1 bacterium | reverse complement strand
ATTTTAAAAATAGCTCTCCTGCCTTTTGCCTTGCCCGATCATCTATAAATACATCAAGACCCCTTTCGTCAGGAATATCGCCAAATATCTTTATCAAAGAAAGCTTTCTTTGTGCCTCATGTTTCTTTCTATCATAATAAACCTTGTCGGTTAAAAGAAATGAAAGGCTTGCATTGCTAAATCCAATTCTTCTTGGAATATTGGAAAACCAGGATAAGATTGTTGTCCTCGCTGACCTATGGGGAAGGATTGCCAGAGAAAAATTTTTTGCCCTTATCTTTTTTATAACCTTTAGATATGAAAATAAGCCCTTTTGTTTTTTATCCTTATCATAAGGGATAAATTCAGAGATATAGGGATTGTTCTTTAAAGCATCACACCCAATAGGCCTTGCAAGGAGGGAAAGGGAAGAATAGGGAAATACCTCTTTTATTCCCCTGATAAGGGGTGTGGTAAGGAGGCAATCTCCCAGAAATGCTGTTTCTATCAAAAGGATTTTATCTGGTTTGTATAGAAGATATGGCTTTTTATTAAGAATTGCATAAATTGCACCCATTATATCATCAACACCGATCATCTTCATACATTTATTATCCCTTCTACATTTATTTCCTCCATGTAGGCTACAAGGTCTGCAGGAAAGGGGTTTCTCAACCACAATGCCCCTTAATGGAAAGAAGCCAAAATCCCTTGTGGTTGGTCCAAATAAAGCGACAACAGGAACATTAAGAGAATCTGCAATGTGCATAGGGCCTGTATCAGGAGAGATAAAGAGAAAGCATCTTTCAATTAAGCAAGAAAGCTCTATAAGGTCTGTTTTTCCTATAAGGTCTTTTATAGAAACCTTGCAAAGGGATTTTATTTTTAAGCCCAATTCCTTATCATTTTCATTGCCAAAGAGGATAATTTGACAGCCAAATTCTTTGCTTATCCTTTCTATAAGCCCTACATAACCATCAATGTTCCATATCTTGTTTTTGTGCCGGGAGAAAGGAGATATTCCGCAAACCAATCCTTCCTTTATCCCAAATTTCTCAAGGATTTCTTTTTTATTTATTCCAGAAAGGGAAAGGGATGGTTTAATGTAGCTTATTCCTAATCCTTTAAGATTTTTGATGTATTTCTCTGAGATATGTGGTTTTTCCTTAAAAAGGTCAAGTCGAAAAAGAAGGAGAAGCCTTTTTAATGCATCCTTATTATAAGAAAATCTCCTTTTTACACCACTTAAAATAGAAATCAGCCAGGTCCTTGGATTTGATGAAAGGTCAATAAGAAGGTCAAATTTTTCCTTTTTTATTTTTTTAATGGTTGGGAATATCCCATTAAAAGAAATTGCCTCATCTATTCCCTCAATAAGGCTTAAGACCTTAAGATACTCCTTTTTTACAAGAAAAGATAGCTTTGATTGAGGAAACCTTTTTTTTAAAGAAGAGACCAGCGAGGATGTTAAAACAATATCCCCCAAAGAGCTTAATCTTATAACAAGGATTTTCAAATTAGAAACGAAGGGGAATTGGAAAGGGAGATTTTGCAAAGGATATAGGTGGTTCTTCCCTCTTTATTTTTCTTTGTCTTTTTTTGTCCGTTGCCCCTTTCTTCTTATATCTTAAGGCGGGAACTTCCCTTTTTATTACCTTATCAGGACAAGCTGGACATTTAGCAAATACACCCCTTTCTTCAAAACCCAAGCCTAGCAAAAAAATCAAAAGAGCCCTTTTCATAGTATGTGTTCACCTCCTATTACTGATAAAACCAATAGTATGTAGTGAAATAGGATACCCTATGTTTATCAACCACCTCAAATTTTACATTGGTTTCATTTTGTGTAATGAAATTTCCAGGAATGGTAATTATTGGCTCATACCACAATGAAGTCTCATTGCTTCCCCTTGTATTCCTCCACCAAGCCGCTGGCTTTCCATTTATATATACCCCAATACTAAATGGGCTAGTGCATCTTGTAATTATGGTTAGCTCTTTGTTGGGAATGGTTTTTATCTTAAAGATTTCTCCTCCGCTAATAACCCTTCCACCATCAGAGACAATTATACCTGGTTCGTCATTATATGATGCATAGGTGGAAAATGTCCTTATGGGAAGCCCTGGTTCTGCTGGATAGGGCTTATAGGAATGTGCATTTTCGCTTTCAAGATCAGCAATATCTATTTTATCAATCAGAGTTTTTCCCTTTAAGGCCTCTTTTGTAGATTGTAGCTTTATCTCATCCCCTGTATTTAGGTATTTAAAATCTGCCTTATATACCCTCATCGGGTCGCTTCCTGCCCCTGCCATTGTAGGCTCATAAAGCCCGAATTGGGCAATCTCAGGGCCTAAAATATTACCACCAAACCCAAACCAGGAGGGATAGATGATAAAATAATCGGGCTTTCTCTCAAGCCTTTCTAAAAATTCACAAATCGCTCCATTTCCATCCGCACAATGGGTTGATGACTTTACAATCTTTGGATAGCATAGACCAACCAGGTCAATGCAATACCTCTGGCTGATATACTTGATAGCACCTGCGTCATTTAAGGCAATGATAGCATTAGCTGGGATATTCTCTGATACCCATTTTGCTACGGTTAGTTGCTGAAGGTAGATATCCTTGCAATTCTTTCCATAGGCTACCGCAAAATATAAAGATGTCATAAAGGAAAAGAAAATAAAGAATACAGATATTCCCGTAAACCATTCCTTTTGATTTAAAAAGGATGCTAGCCTTTGTATACCAACTGCTGTCATAATGAGAAACAAGGGGTAATACGGTGTAATGTACCTATGCCAGTGGTCATTCGCAGGCCTTGTGGCCGATGTGGTTAATACTCCGGCAAAAAACCAGGTAAAGGCAAGAAAATAAACCCCAAACCTGTGGCTTGTGATTTCTTTTACAAAGGGAGGAAATACTGCAAAAACAAAAAAAAGTAGGGCAAAGGGCGGAAGATAGACGGCAACATAGCCAGAGTTTGCATTAAGAACCTGAATATAGTCTCCGGCAAACCCAGCAAATACCTCCTTAAGGAGAAAGAATGAATACCTTATGGTGGTTGCCAAAGCATTAAAAAATGAGAAAGTGCCCTTGGTTAA
>JBFLYE010000108.1 GCA_040756715.1 bacterium | reverse complement strand
ATTGAGTATATTGCAGACTATGTTGCGGTTATCTATTTGGGAAAGATTGTTGAGAAAGGGCTTGTGGATGAAATTTTTGGAAATCCCAAGCATCCCTACACAAAATCCCTTATTTCTTCAATCCCTTCAAGCCATCCAAGGGAAAGGAGGTTTATCAATATCTTGCAGAGCGAAGAACGACCAAAAAAAGGTTGCCTATTTCATCCAAGGTGCCCGGAGAAAAAGGGGGTTTGTGAAATAGAGGAACCACCATTAGTTTCTCTCTCAGAAAACCATATTGTTTCTTGCGTATGTGTTTAGGTAGACAAGAACAAGATGGGAAAAATAAGCTAAACATATACCATTTTATCACCATTTATGCGGGATACTATAATGTTTCATCTTAAAGCCATAATCCTTAAGAATAAGATAAAAAGCATTCCCAAGGAGCATTCTTTGTTAAAAATTCTCTTTGTAGGCATTCTTTCTTCTCTCCTCCTTCTTTCTATATTCTTTCTTATCTACAAAGGGTGTATTTTTATTAAGGCCTTTCCCTTCGGAGAGCTTCTTATAGAGAGGGGTTTGTTTCTATTCTTTCTTACAATATTCTCCCTCATTATCTTTTCAAGCCTTGTAGCAGGTCTATCTACATTATATATCTCAAAGGAGGTCTTGTTGTTAAGAAGCCTTCCCATTCCCATATCTTCCATCTTTAATATAAAATTTCAAGAGGCAACCATCCTTTCCTCTTGGGCGCCCATTATCTTCTCTATCCCTATTGTTTTTGGATATGGAATGGCGATGAGCTCTCCATTTTTGATATACCCATTTGCTATCCTTGCAATTCCTCTGCTTACCCTAATCTCATCAAGTATTGGCACAGGGCTTCTCCTTATTCTCTCTTTATTTTTTCCCATAAAAAGGGGCTATATTTTAACACTTGGCCTTTTTCTTTTATCCATTCCCCTTTTCTTATTCTGCCTAAAATTTGGGATATTCAAGGAAACCCCGGATAAACCATTTGAATTCTTGGGAAGGCTTATTGAGGGAATGGCATTCTCAACCCATCCCTTTCTTCCCTCTTCCTGGTTTGTAAAAGGGCTAAAATTAGTAGAAGAAAAAAGCCGAGAAGCTATTTTCTATTTTTTTGTCCTCTTGACCAATGCATTGTTCCTTTTTACACTAACCAATAGCCTTGCTTTGCTTTTTTATCTTAAAGGGATGGAAAGGATAGAAAGCTCTGGTAGCCATTCGAAAAAAATGAACCTTTTTAGGCTTATAAGAGGGGCTTTTTTCTTTCTTCCCAAAAGAATAAAGGCATTATCTGCCAAAGACATTACCATATTTTTAAGAGACCCTATGCAGATTGCCCAATTCTTGATCTTCTTCGGGATAATGTTTATCTATATCCTTAACCTTCCAAGAACACCCTATCAAATTGATCTCCTTTATTGGAAATTTCTTATTCTTTTCTTAAACATTGCCGCCTTATCCCTGATTACCTCTACCCTTACCACAAGGTTTGTCTTTCCCTTAATAAGCCTTGAGGGAAAGAGGTTTTGGGTCTTAATGACATCGCCCCTTACAAAAAAAGCCCTTGTTATTGAAAAGCTTATTTTAAATACCTTTATATTTCTTGTAATTACAGAGATATTGATGGTTTTCTTAAATAAAATCCTTAAGACAGAACCTTATATCTCCTTTCTCTCCCTTATAATGATAGGGATTATGAGTATTGTTCTTGTTTCATTGTCTGTTTGCCTGGGTGCTATCTATCCCGATTTTAAAAAGGAAAATCCTGCCTCCATTGTCTCTGGCTTGGGTGGGACAATAAATGCCATTATAAGCCTATTTTACTGCCTATCTTCTATTCTTATCATAGCCATTCCAGCATCCTCCTATGCTCTAAATAGGCTTTCTTTGCTTATGATTATAAAAAGGCTTTGGGAAGAAATATGGTTTTTCCTTTTATTTTCCCTTCTTGTCTTTTTTGTTCCCTTAATCCTTGGGATAAAAAGGCTGGAAAAGGTAGAGGTATAAAAATTTTTCTAAACTTTTTTAAGAAAATGTCGTATAATATACAAAATGATAAAAGTAAAAAGGTGTTTGGTAAGCGTATCTGATAAAGAGGGAATTATTGATTTTGCAAAAGCCCTTAAAGAATTAGGGATTGAGATTATTGCCTCAGTTGGCACAGCAAAAGCCCTTAAGGAATCTGGAATCCCTGTATCCTCTATTGATGAGGTAACAGGGCATCCAGAGATATTAGGGGGTAGGGTAAAGACATTGCATCCGGTAATCTTTGGAGCAATATTAGCAAAAAGGGAGGAAAGCCATTTGTCAGAGCTTGAAAAGCAAGGGATAAAACCCATTGATATGGTGGTCTGCAACCTATACCCATTTGAAGAAAAAATAAAGGGCGAAATAAGTGAAAACCAAGCAATTGAGGAGATTGATATTGGTGGTGTTTCTTTAATAAGGGCAGGGGCTAAAAATTATAAATATGTAGCAACGATAATTGATAAAAGGCAATATGACGAGGTTATAAGGGTTTTAAAAAATAATTCTGGAATTCCAAGCGAATTTTCATATCATCTTGCCAAAGAGGCATTTTCCTACATAGCCCATTATGATAGTGTAATTTCTAATTGGTTTTTAAAGGAGAAATTTCCCGATATTTTAAATATCTCCTTAAAAAAGGCAATTCCTTTAAAATATGGCGAAAATCCACACCAGATGGCATCATTTTATGTCCAAGATAAGCCTTTATTTACCCAAATAAGTGGAGATAGCTTATCTTATAACAACATTCTTGACCTAGATTCAGCCTTAAGCCTTGCTTTTGAATTTGAAGAGCCAGCTTGTGTAATCATTAAGCATAACACACCCTGTGGTGTTGCCTGTTTTGAAGATGTCTATTCTGCATATAGGCTTGCATATGAAGCAGATCCTATCTCGGCATTTGGCGGAATTATTGCGATAAATAGACCCTTTTCTCTAAAAACAGCCGAAGCTATTTCAAAGACATTCTATGAGGGAATAATTGCTCCAGATTTTGAGGGAAATATAGTTGAATGGTTTAAGGATAAAAAAATAAGGCTAGTAAAGTCAGACAATAGCCTTAAGCCTTCAAACCACAGGTTTCGAGGGGCTTTAGGGGGAATTCTTGTTCAGGAAGAAGATAGAGAGCTTTATAAAAACCTTTCTTTTCCCACAAAAAAAAGGCCAAGCAATGAGGAATTAAAAGACCTTATTTTTGCTTATAAGGTTTGTAAGTATGTAAAATCAAATGCCATTGTTATTGCAAAAAACAAAAAAACACTTGGGATATGTGGAGGACAGACAAACAGGGTTGATGCGGTAAAAATAGCCATTGAGAGGGCAGGAGATAAAGCAAAGGGTTCTTATCTTGCCTCAGATGCCTTCTTTCCATTTTCAGATTCAATAGAACTAGCAGGAAAAGCGGGAATCTCTGCCATAATCCAACCAGGTGGCTCAATAAGGGATAAAGATGTAATAGAAAAAGCGGATTCATTTGGAATTGGCATGGTCTTTGCACATATAAGACACTTTAGGCATTAAGAAAAAGTTTAGCTTTAGCTAAACACTTAACACCCTTTTAATCTTAAAAACTTTTTCATCTCGCACTTGTTAATCTGGCAATTCGTGGTTTTTCTTTTCTCTTGCCCTTCTGGAAAGCTCATAAGACCTGTAAAGCTTTATGTGGGGATATTCTTTTTTAAGGTATGCCTCTACATTGGGATGG
>JBFLYE010000107.1 GCA_040756715.1 bacterium | reverse complement strand
TTTTATAAAATTTTTTCCCTTTTAATTCAAAATTCAACATTCAAAATTCATAATTTTATAAAGTTTTCCTTAAGATTATCTAAACACATACATTTTGTAAAGCGTTATGGAATTAACTATAATTTATCTCTCATTCCTGCCATATCTTTCCATGGAATTTGGCAATATTTTTCTTTAACCTCTTCTGGAATATTCTTTACTGCCTCTCCAATAATTTCAAAACACCTTACAATTGCATACAGAGACTTCTCATCCTCCATCAACCCTTCATAATCAAGAGATGCTGAAAATCTCTCTATGTGTTCTATTTCTTTCCAAATATCTATCAAAGAATCTCTAAAATCTCTCTTAGACATACACTACTTCCTTTAAAATCTCTCTTCCTATAAAAGGTTTCAAAGCCTTTTTACTTACCAGGTCTACTTTAATATTTAATTCTTGAGAGAGGAATCTTTCTAATTCCATAAATTTAAAAATATCTATTGGTTTGTAGAATTCAACCAAAATATCTAAATCACTCTCAGACTCTTCTTCCCTTCTAATGTATGAACCAAATACTCCAATTTGTTTTATAAAGTAACTCTTTTGAATATCTGCTTTTATTTCTTTTAATCTTTTAAGTTTTTCTTCTATCTTCATTTTTAACCTTGCTTTTTAAAATCTTAATCTTTGAATTTTATTGAACTAACGACTGAGCTAAGCTGACGGCGGGCTTTGCCCGGCGGTCAGCTTCAGCGATGGGTTAGGCATTTATGGTTGCTGTTCCTATTTTACTTCATTACGATATTCCATTGCTGCGTTACTGATTTCTTTTATAGTTCTTTCAGACCACATATCTTTTTGCCATTGCGTGTAATCAAATGGCTCACGCTTTATTAGTGCTATGAATCTTTCTGCTTCCAATTTCCCCAAAGCATCCATAAGTGTCTTGATGCCATCAAGTTTGATTTCAGTATCCGTTTTCATTGGCTTACCTCCAAAACAGTCAGAAAGGATAATAGATTCAATGTTTTAATCTTATCAAAATCAGAAAGTTTTTTGAGTAAAGAATTATCCGTTGAAAGAAAATAATCACATTTGGCTTCGATAGCACAAGCAACATGAAGAGCATCTTTACTTTTTGTGCCAAGGCTCTGGATTGATCCAGCATTATTAATGATATCATTTGTTTCCACAATATCAATTATTGCGTGATGCTTCCACTTATCAATTGCATTTCTTCTTTCCTCAAAAGGATTAAACCGATTCTCATAATCAATGATATAAGACCATACCAACTCAATTTCTTTGCTGATTATTTTCTCTTGAATGTATAGCTTGGCCTCGGTCTCAAGTCTGATACGAATGTTAGATTGATCATCAAAAGGGCGATTAAAACAGCAGTTATCCATGTAAATTCTCATATGATATTTATTATCCTTCCTTTAATTATTGACTGCCTAACGATTGAGCTAAGCTGCGGCGGATTTATCGGCCGTCAGCTTCAGCGATTGGTTAGACAAATGGCTTTCATCCTGTAATCTTTAACCTTTGGTGTTTACTTCTGCTCAAGGACGTTCTTTGCTTTTAGCTTAATGTAATTCACAAATTCCTTTGATGTCATTCCTTTGGTCTGCTCATGAATCTTCAGTCTTGCATAATGCACTTCTTTTAGAGCAGGATCATAAGGGAAATCTTTACTAACCTTTTCCCAGAGCTTATCTTGTTCTTTCATGCGGCCCTCCTCCTTACAAGAGTTCTGCAGATGTTATTATTTCCAAATCTGGATAACCACAAGATGCATTTACCATGTTTACTATCCTTCGGGTCTTAACCTTAACAATATGGTCAAAGTTCCAACTCAAAAGATAATCAATCTCATTTATTGTAGAAATAGCAATATGAAGCGCATCCTCTGAATAATCGGAAGGAACAGCTTTATGCTTTACATATTCATCAGCTAAGGCTCTACTTTCTTCATCAATTGGCAGAATCTTTAAAGAAACTGCTTCCTCCCTAAGTTTATCTCTTAATCTTACATCTCTGGTGTCGTCAATTTCAGCCAAAACCACCTCAGATACATAGGACTCAAACATTTCTATCTTCTTAAAGAAGAGCTCAGTTAGAGATTTCCTTTCGGGGTTTCTTTCATCAAAATATGCCGAGATTACTGAAGTATCTAAATATACTTTGATCTTTCTTCTCATCTTACCATTTTTTATTGTCCACCTAACGATAGAGCTTAAGCTGCTTAAGCGTAAGCGAGGTCGGCTGCAGCGAATAGTTAGGCTATTATTTGTTTATTTATATTAAGCAGTGTTCGGCAACATTTAAAAACCACACCTCCTTCTTTGCCATTGATTAACACTGTTATTTTAAGAGGAATTCTCTTTATACTCAATGAATTCTTTTCTAAATCTTGAAAGGTCAAGTCTCTCTTTCTCTAAATCGATATGGATATTCCAGACCTGCATATCAGTAGCTCCAAATAACAATTCTATCTCTCTACCCTTTTCATCTTGCCCAAGCTCCTCAACAACCCAAGAAATAAGATTAAAAGGGTGGTCTTTTATATTTCCCTGAATAACACAACACTCCTTTATCTTTCGTGTCCTACCACTAAGCCCTACCTCAAATGCATCCTTTAGCATTTCGACCTTTAGACCTATCTCTTCTACTGATCTTCTTATAATATAGCTCCTTATAGCACCAGAGTCAAATAATGTATTCAATTGCTTGCCATTTACCTCCACAGAGTCATAGATTCTGCCCATCTTTTTACCTCCTCTAATGTAGCCTAACGATTGAGCTTAAGCTGCCCGAGCGATAGCCGTGGTCAGGGGAAGCGATTTGTTAGGCTTTGTTATCTATATAAAAGAGTTTGACATCAAAGTTTAAGAGAAGTTTCACCTCCTTTTTGCCACGATTAACTCAAAAGGGAACGATAACCTTTATATCTGGAATCTTCTCAAAATCTTCCTTGTTTTCCGTCACAATTTCAGCAATTCCATTCTCCTTCATGCAAGCTCCAATGAGAGCATCCCATAAGTGAATCTTGTGTTTAAAAACAAGATTAATAGCACTTAAAAATGTGTCTTCATCCCTGTCGATAACTCTCCAATTATCTGATTTAAGAATGTCTTCCACAATAGTTTTTGCTCCTGTAACATCAATAGAATTTTCGACTTTTTTGGTGATGACAACAAAGAATTCCATCAGGTTTTGCAAACAAACAATTCCTCCACCTCTTCCCAAACGTGTTCAAAAGATCCTTTGACACCTCATGTTTTGTCCCCTCAGAGGTATCGTAAGCGTATACAAGAATGTTTGTATCAATGAGCTTATCTGGCATATAGATCCTCCCGTCTTGAGTATAATTTTTCCCCAAGATAAAATCCTTTGTCAAGGAGTTTCATCTGCCTGTCTTTTATTTCTTCTTGTTCGTCCTTGTAAAGTGTTTTTAACATAACAAGGATTTGTGTTCCAACAGGAAGTTCTACCTGTTTCTCAAGACGAATAACATTGCCCTCAACTATACCTTTATAAACCTTCTTCAAAGATTTTACCTCCTCTTCTTCAGAAGCCTAACATTTAATAGACGAAATTCTTTTTTAGTTACTAAAAGATTTGTCTTATGATAAAAATTTTACACCTTGTTAATATTGTTGTCAAGAAAAAATCTTTTGACTTTCGTAAAATCATTGTTAATAATAGACGAAGTTCGTCTATTGTTGAAATTTTGTCAGATTGAGGGTTAGAGATGAAAAATACAACTTCCTGAAAAAACATATCTTTCTATGCTTACTGGGTAAGTAAGTTCCTTGCCTTTTCTAATAAAAATGAAGAGATTAACTTTGCTCTACGGATTGAAAGGTTTTTAAATCACCTAAAATCAGAAAGAAGTATTTCAGATTGGCAAGTCAGACAGGCAGACAATGCCCTACGATTGGATATCAATTATTTTACCTCTTCTTTTTCTAAGGGTATTATTGGGTGATACGAAGATAGAAGACTGGAAAAGAGCGAAGTTAATCCAACCATCATTAGTTTGCGGGATTATTAGGACAATAAAAGAGGATATGGTTCTTCATAAAATAGGAAAACTTTCAGACCAAGACTTTTTGAAAGTTAAAGAGAATCTCATAAAATCAATAGGATTTGACATTATAGTTAATTCCATAACGCTTTACAAAATGTATGTGTTTAGATAATCTTAAGGAAAACTTTATAAAATTATGAATTTTGAATGTTGAATTTTGAATTTTATAAAACTTAACCTTTTTCAATTCAAAATTCAAAATTTAGAATTCAAAATTTCTTAAATACTATTTTTGCACTAAGTAATGGAAGATACTATAACTTATAGATTGGTTTTTTTATTAGAAAGTATAAGAGTCTAAGACCTGATGAATACGAAGTATCTTGGAAGCGTAAGCGAAGCAAAATAAGGGATTGCGACCTTTCCACTTTTCTTGTTGACACTTAGCCAAAAATTTGTTATTCTTAACTTATGAAAAGTAAAGAAAGGGGGTTAGTAAAATGAGTGTTTCTATGGCAACCGCTACCCTATCTTCCAAAGGACAAATTACTATACCCGCTAAGGTTAGAAAGGCACTCCATATCAAGCAGCAAGGAGAGAGAATAGGATTTGAACTTGTAGAATGGGGTATTGATAAAACCATTAGCCACGATTGAAAAAGGGGAAGATTTTAGCAGAAATGAATGGGACAAGCTTGAGAAAATAGCCAATCAGGTAATCTCTATCTAAACGCTAAAGATTTTCTGACAAGTTTAGAAGAAGTTTAGATGGGATATGAGCGCAAACCTTCATTTGACAATTTAGATTAAAAGGGGATGTGGTAAAATTTGTCATTGTTGGCACCCACGATGAAATTAAACGCTATCTTAAAAATATGTAAATAATTTTGGACTTACTGCTATATCATTTTTTATGAATTAAAACCAAAAATAAGATTAATGCTTAGAATAGGGATTGCTCAAATAAATACGACGGTGGGTGATATCTCTGGAAATTGTCGCAAGATAAAGGAATATATCAAGCAGGCAGAAGAATTTAAGGTAGATATAATTGCATTCCCTGAGCTTTCAATAACTGGCTATCCACCCGAAGACCTCCTCTTTAAACCAAAATTTGTTTTGGACAATTTAGCTCTCTTAAATGAATTAAGCAAAGAGGTATTTGACATTGTAGCGATTGTTGGCTTTGTGGATAGAAAAGGGAATAATTTATACAATGCGGCTTCTATAATTTATCAAAGAAGAATTAGGGGAACCTATCACAAAATGTGCCTTCTAAATTATAGTGTATTTGATGAGAAGAGGTATTTCAAGGAGGGAGAAAAACCTAGAATTTTTAGGTTTAAAAACATTATTTTTTCGGTAAATATCTGTGAGGATATATGGGATAAGGCATTAGTAAAAAATGTTGCTTTAACGGATGTAAGGCTTATTTTTAATTGTAGTGCCTCTCCATATCATTATGGAAAGAGAAAGGAGGAAGAAAAAATTTTATCATACCAGGCAAAGAAAAACTCTATCTTTATTGCCTATGCAAACCTTGTGGGAGGACAGGATGAGCTGGTCTTTGATGGAGCCAGTATGGTTTTAGATGATAAAGGGAGAATAATAGAAAGGGCAGGGCAATTCAAGGAGGATTTATTGATTACGGATTTAGAGATTGGAAAAAGAGAAGAAAAAAAACCACCTATTCCAAAAAGAAAAATAGAACCATTAGAACCAATCCCTGAGATTTATCAAGCCTTGATATTGGGGCTTTTTGACTATTGTCTAAAAAATGGCTTTAAAAAGGTAGTGATTGGCTTAAGTGGAGGGATTGATTCATCCCTGGTTGCTGCTTTGGCAACGGACGCTTTAGGAAAGGATAATGTTATTGGTGTTTTTATGCCATCTATATATTCATCAAAAGAATCATTTGAGGATGCAAAGGAATTGGCAGAGAATTTGGAGATAAAGCTAATAAACATCCCCATTTCTGATATTTTCAATCTCTATCTTTCTTTCCTTAAGCCCTATTTTAAAGGCCATAAGAGGAATATAACCGAGGAAAACCTTCAGGCAAGAATTAGGGGAAATATCCTGATGGCCCTTTCTAATAAATTTGGATGGCTTGTTTTGGCAACAGGGAATAAGTCAGAGATAAGCACAGGATATACCACCCTTTATGGAGATATGGCAGGTGGATTTGCTTGTTTAAAGGATATTCCAAAAACCCTTGTTTATAAGCTTGCTGGGTATAGAAATTCTAAAGAGTTGGTTATACCAGAAAGGGTTTTAAAAAAAGAGCCAACCGCTGAGCTTAAGCCAGACCAAAAAGATTCTGATACCCTCCCAGAATATGAAACATTAGATCCAATTGTAAAGGCTTATATTGAAGAGAATAAAGACCTACAAGAAATTACCTCCTTGGGTTTTGATAAAAAAATTGTATCTTATGTCTTATCCTTGATTGATAAAAGCGAGTATAAAAGGAGGCAGTCTCCTCCAGGGATAAAGATTACACCAAAGGCATTTGGTAAAGATAGAAGGATGCCGATTACCAATAAATATAGGGGCTAGTGTATTTCTTAAGATAAATAAGGATAATGGATATATCGGATGGCCTTATCCCTGGTATTCTTGATGCTTGACCAATAGAGCCTGGTTTTATCTTTGTAAGCTTTTCCTTTGTCTCCTTTGATAGGCTTTTAATCCCCTTGTAGTCAAAATCCTCTGGAATTAACAGTTCTTCCCTTTTTTTTAATTCCTCAATCTCCTTTAAACTTCTCTTTATATACCCCTCATATTTTCTATTTATCTCAATCTGCTCTTCTACCTCTTTTAGAAGCTCTTTATTTTTAATTCCGCATTCCGCATTCCGCATTCCGCATTCAATAAGCCTTTTCTTCTCCATAACCCTCTCATATTGTTCCTTTCCAACAAGCCCAATCTTATAACCTTCCTCCATAAGCCTTATATCTGCATTATCCTGTCTTAATAATAGCCTATATTCACAGCGTGATGTGAACATCCTATAAGGTTCTTCTGTCCCTTTTGTCGTAAGGTCGTCTATTAAAACACCAATATATGCCCTATCCCTTCCAAGGACAAGCTCTGGCTCATTTTTTATAGAAAGCCCTGCGTTTATTCCTGCGATAAGGCCTTGTGAGGCTGCCTCTTCATATCCGGTTGTTCCATTTATCTGTCCTGCAAGGTAAATGTCCTTAATCCCTTTTGCCTCCAATGTTTGTTTAAGCTGGGTTGGAAAGACGAAATCATACTCAACAGCATAGCCATATTCAAGGATTTCTGCATTCTCTAATCCAGGAATTGAGGCTAAAATTTCGCTTTGCACACCCTTGGGAAGGGATGTTGAGAGGCCATTTAGATACATAATATTTGAATTGAGGCCATCTGGTTCAATAAAAACCTGGTGTTGATTCCTATCTGGAAATTTAACAATTTTATCCTCAATAGATGGGCAATATCTAACGCCAATGCCCTTTATTTTTCCTTGATATAATGGGGATCTATGGAGATTGTTTTTTATAATCTTATGTGTTTTGCAATTTGTATATGTAATAAAGCAGGGAATATTGGGTCTTTCTATCTTCTTTGTTGAAAATGAAAATGGAGTTGGTTTTTTATCCCCAAATTGCTCAATTGTCTTTGAGTAATTAATGCTTTCCTTATGAATCCTGGGCGATGTTCCAGTTTTTAACCTCCCCAAAGAAAATCCAAGTCTTTTAAGGTTTTCTGAAAGAAAATAGCAGGCACTCTCCTGAATCCTTCCACCTTCCCAAGAACAATCCCCAATATGCAAAAGCCCAGAAAGGAATGTCCCGGTGGTAAGAATTATTTTCTTGGCAAAAAGTCTCTCTTTGTTAGACAATTCAACACCAATTGCCCTTTTTTCTTTAACAAGAATCCTTGAAACCTCGCCTTCATAGACTGGAATATTTGCTTTTACTAGCCTATCCTGCCACCATACCTTATACAATTCCCTATCTGCCTGTGCACGGAGAGAGCGGACAGCAGCCCCCTTTTTTGTATTTAGCATCCTGAATTGTATCCCTGTAGCATCAATATTCTTTGCCATAAGACCACCTAAGGCATCAATCTCTCTTACCAATTGCCCTTTTCCCAATCCTCCAATTGCAGGGTTACAGGACATTAACCCAATCTTTTTCTTATCAAGGGTTATAAGGAGGGAAGAAAATCCCATATTGTGGGCGGCAAAGATTGCCTCTAATCCAGAATGACCTCCACCAATTACAATAATGTCGTATTCCATTTAAAAATAGGAGTGCAATCCCGAAAATAAAAAACCAACGCCTAAGAATGTGAAAAGAATAACAAATATGCCAATTATAGCCAAATATGACAAAAGCCTTTTACCTCCTCCCATAAGCCTTGAATGAAAAAATAGGCTATAGTATAGCCAGGTAATCAATGCCCAAACCTCTTTTGGATCCCACCCCCAATATCTTCCCCAGGCATCGTATGCCCAGATGCTACCTGTAATGATTCCCAAGGTAAGGAGAATAAAACCCCATTTTACAAAAGATAAAATGGTTTTAAATAGAGGTTCTTCTTTCCTTATTAAAAAACCCAATCCTAATGCTCCTGATAGGATAAAAAATGTATAGGATAGAAAGCACAAAGCAACATGGATAGGAAGCCAAAAGCTTCTTAAGGCTGGCATTAAAGGCTGTGGCGAGGAGGGAGAAAAAACAATATAAAAAAGAGAAATAGAGGCAAATAACAAGATGTATCCTCCTGCCTCCCAAAGCTTAAAGAGGAGGAAGAAAAGGATTATCAAGAGAGAAAAGAAAAGGATGGATTCATAAAGGCTTGCAAAGGGAGGTCTTCCTGCTTTAAGGCTATATAAAATTACGCCTGTTATATGAAATACCAACCCAAGGATAGGAAGAAAAACCCATCTTTTTCTAGCAAAGAAAAGGCATCCGGATAAAAGGTAAATTGCAAAGGTTATCTTAAAAAGAATTATCTCCATCTTAAAATTATTCCTAATGCCAGGACAAAAAATCCAATAAATACAATACCTGCTCCTGGGTCTTTAACTATCTCAATGCTAGAGAAATACCTCTTTGGAATTATTTTCTTAAACTTAACGGGAAAATCCTTATGGTATTCAAGGTTTAAAAAAGCCCATGATACATCCTTTTTGCTTGCTTTGGATATTTCTACCTTTATGGCTGGATTGTTGAAATTAGAAGATTTGCTTTGTGCTATCCCATCTATTATAACAAAATCGGGCAAGAAATCTAAAACCTTAATTTTCATATCACCTACCCTAAATTCATCGCCTATATTCTTTACCAAGAATTCGTTTTCTTTAAAGCCAATCACCAGATCAAAAGAGGAAATTCCATAATCCATCTGATAGAACTTATATCCTTTAAAGGAGAATGGATGATTAACGAATATCTTGCCATTTGCAACCCTTTTTTCTTTTTCATATAAAACAATATCAGAGCGGAATTCTTTTGGGCTTTTATCCTCGTAATAGGTAATTTTAAAGGAAGAAAGCTTTAAGGAATAATTGGTTTTTGGTATAGAAATCACATCTTTCTCATTTACCTCTATATTTTCCCTGAAAGAAAAAAAATGGGTTAAAGTTCCTCCCAGCAAAATAATGATAATTCCCCAATGACAGAACCAATATGTGAAATGTCTTTTCCTTCCAAAAACAAAGCAAAGGATAATGCTTACTACAACCAAGAAACCTAAACACAGAAGAAGATAAGGAAGGTTAAAACTTCCTATTCCTTGCGTAATAATAAGGAGGCTAAGCAATATTAGAGTCCATTTAAGCAGAATTTTCATCCACTTATAGTGTAAATTTTAAATTGCAAATTGCAAATTTTAAATGGAAACTCGACTCTGTATAATTGTCTAATCCGTAAAGGTGCTGCCACCGAAAGGGAAAATAACCAGAAGGGCAGGGGAGGAGGAAGCGACTTAAAAATTTTCACTTAAGACACCTTCGTGTTCTTCGTGGTTCTAAACACATACTAATAGCTAAAAGCCAAAACCTAACGGCTAAACATATACAATTTTTCGTAAGTGTTTAGCTTCTCTCTTAACCAAATTACCATAGCCGTTGTTTAGCTGTCTTATATACCTAGGCACAAAGGGGCAAAGGCACAAAGAAAGCAAGTAAAAATAAACTCTCTCGCCTTAAGTGCCTTTGTGCCTTAAGTGCCTATTTCCCAATTTTATTCTCACCGAGCTAAACATATACAATTTTTCTAACTTCCTCTTTATGGTTTCTACCTCTGGTAATTCTGGCATTTGTTCATTTATAAATTATATCAAATTATTCTTCTTTTTGCAACAAAAAGCTTAAATATAAAATTAAAGTTTTACTTTAATATTGCTAAGTTTTGTAAATCCAAAAAATAGACTTAAAATATTAAAGTTTTGCTTGAAACAAATTAACTGAGGGGTCGCAATATTTCATTTAAGTTAATCCAATAAAATGCCGATAAAC
>JBFLYE010000106.1 GCA_040756715.1 bacterium | reverse complement strand
TAATGTTTCGTTGGCAAGCTTTTTTATCTCATCGGTTATCTGGACATCAATGGTTTCTTTGAGATAATCTTCTTCTTGTAGGGTTTTTATTCCTTTAATTGGTGTTGTTCTTGGCTCTTTAGGCTTTCTTTGTAGTGCTAATCGGTGAGGAAGTTTATTTGGATCTAATAGTCTTGGCTTTGGTTTATACTGTGCCTTTTCTAGGAAATCTTTTAATTCCTTCGTGCTCTTCGTGTCCTTCGTGGTTATTGCTTTTTTGAGTTTGGCTTGAAGTTTAGCGTAATTCTGCTCATATTGCTTAACAAACTCATAGTGCCTTTGAAGGATTTTCTCAGGCAATTTCTTTTCCTTAAGGAATTCCTCGGTTTCTTTGAATTCCTCTCTTAATTTCTCATCAAGCTTCTCAATCTCTTTCTTCTTGTCATTAAGCTTGGATTCTTGGATTTGAAATCCCCTCTTTCCCGATTCCTCTAATAGAGCCTCTAATCCCTTAATTGCTTTAACCCATTCTTCTCCTATTGTCTTTTCTGGTGCTCTGGTGCTCTGGTGCTCTGGTGCTCTGATAACACTTGCCCATAAATTCCCACCTATTGCCTGAAACCCAAAGGTTAAAAGAACCACCCAGGCGGTTGTTTTGTAAATCTTCCTTAACATCTCTTTTCCTCCTATCCTTTCTTAATCTCGGCAAGGACTTTTATAAGTTCTCTTGTAGAGGCTGCTTCTTGAGCGATAAGCTCTTTTGTAGCACGGCCTTCTTGAGCGATAAGCTCTTTTGTAGAGGCTATTTCCTGAGCGATAAGCTCTTTTGTAGAAGCCATTTCTTGGACTATAAGCTCTTTTGTAGAGGCTATTTCTTGGGTGATAACCTCTGCTATCCTTTTAAACCCCTCGTCCATCTTTCTAAACCCCTCATCCATCTTCCCGGCGATTATCTTTATCTGCCTACCATTCTGGACAAACAATAGGGTCAGGATAAAGGAAAGAAAAGCCCCGATTACCGTAAATATACATTGAAATACAAAATCCATCTATCTTCTCACCCCCTTAAATTTATTATAGCCTCATTATATTCTTGAACCCTATTTTTGTCAACAACAATTTTAAACTTTAACATCTAGCTGAACACATATAAATCATCATTAAGTTGGATGGCATCAGAAAAGAATTGAACCAACAGATTCTCTGCCTTGCTTTCTCCTGTATTGGTGATGGTGGCAGAGATAATAATCAGTTCACCGGCGGTTGGTGTAAAGGTGGATACAGAGATATTTTTAATCATAAGATCAGGTGGACCAACAACTGTTTCAGAAACAATTAAGGTAGCAGTAGCTGTATTATTCTCTTCGTTCTCTTCTTCAATAAGATTTCTTGGGTCAAAGATGGCAAGAATAGTGTATGTCCCGGCAGCAGATGATAGGCTGAGGCTGACTGTAGCATATCTTTGTGGTTCTAATCTTGGGATAAAGAGTATTGGCCCTAAGGTAGATGTGGCTATATAAAACTGGGATTCTATGCCAGTTAGGGTAGTGCTTCCTGAATTGAAGAGAGAGCCATTAAGAAGTATGGTATCAGAAGCAGAAGGTGTTCCTGGAGAGTAGGAGATATAACAGGCTTTCAGGTCTATAATAGGTGGTGGTATCAGGCTATCTTTAATCGCCCTTAAGCATAAAGCGGTAGTAAATGGGTCATTATCCCAGCTTCCATTCTCCCATTGATTGGCTAAAATATAGTTTAATAATTCCGCATTCTGCATTCCGCATTCCGCACTTGCCGAATAGGCAATGGCTTTCTCCCATAAGGATTCTGGGTTTTGGGTTATAAGCCAATTGGTGGCTTTGGTGATGGATTCCTCAAGATAATAATCTCTGCGGTATTGGTTCAGGATAAGTAGAGCAAGGGAGGTGGTGTAGACCTTACTTTCTTTTGCACTTCTATCAGCCAAAGATAGTTTCCCAGCAATTCCAAACCCTCCATCATCATTCTGATTTGATGTAAGATACCAGAGGGCAGATTCAATCACTGTGGTGTTAGAATAGTTGGCAGATTTGAGGGCTTGTAGGGCAAAGGTGGTGTCTAATACATCACTCCCATATCCCCGATCTACTCCAAACCCACCATCTTCATTTTGAGATGAAGTCAGTGTGCCAATCAGTTCTGCTGTATCTGAGCCATAGTCAGCCAAAATCTTAATCTTCCTAGCAATAGCACGAGAGCTTGTAGTTGTCTCTCTTTCAATCCATTGGATGGCTTTAGAATATGCAATATTCGTAGTTCCAAGATAATGGAATGTATTTGCTACTTCGCAAGTGATATGAAACCTTTTAGATAACATATCTGTCTCTATTCCCCAATAGCCATCAGGGTTTTGATTGGCTACCAGCCATTCCATCCCTCTTTGGATAGCCAATTCCTGCTGAGTTGCAAAGCAAAACCAGCTTGTCAAAACTACCCCTAAAGTCATTCCTTTAACTAATTTCTTCATAATATACCTCCTTGCCCTTTCAAATTTTCAAATAATAGAATTAAAGGCAGTCCTATAATAATCGCAAAAATTAGAAGCGAAAAAAGTAAGATCAATGCCTTTAAAGTACCGATGTTATGCCCTACCTTAAGGGCAATTGTCATATAAAAAATAGTAAAAATAGGAGAAAAAATTTCACTAATAGGCATTATCCTGTTAAAAAAGGCGATTTCAATAAACCATATCGGGGTAAAAAATAAAATATCGCCTATAAAAAATAAACCTAAAACCGAGAGTAAAGCATCCTTATTTCCCCTTCCATTTAAATATCTCCCCATCCAACTGTAAAAGAAACTGAGCAAGTACCATGCAGCAACTATACAAAGCCCCCCAAGTGCAAACATAGTCATAACACTAATGATAATAGAAAACAGACTTATGAAAAATTTACCCAAAATGGAAAGTTTAGCCAACCGAGAAGGTATAGAACCATTGATCATAAGTGCTATCCATACAAAAATACCCATTGCTATTATCTCTATTCTTAAAACAGCCCAGATTTTTTTGGAAGGAGTACCTAAAATTTTATTAAAATTCTCTGTGGGGTGCAAAAACATTGCTAAAGCAATTTTTAATATACCCTTTACAGTCTTCTGTGCATAAAAGTTTTCTGTTTCGCCATTGCAAGAGTTTATATTATTTTTTGATAAAGCTTGTGTAAATTTATATCCTTCTTTCATATTGGCTGTACCATTTTTTGCAAAGAATAATTAAAATTATTGGCTATTTTTAGAAAATTTAACCTTGAATAAATAGGGATGAATAAGTTAGATCTACCTGATTTCTTCTTTTTTTCATAAGAACTTAACATAATATCTATACAAATAAGTAGTAAGCAAGCAAGAATAGAACAGATTACAAATCCGAGAATTGAGTTCATTAGCATACCTATAACTACCCACGATATTGCCTTAAGCAAAAGAAGGGCTGCTACCAATTTTACAATTCCAGGAGCATCTGATGTAAATATATCAATTATTGACATAATTATTGAAACGACACTTGCCCATACCTTGGGAACAAAATTAAAGATATATTCTGCAATTTTCCATATATACTTCCATACAGTGCTACCTCCAGCAATTCCTCCAGAAATCATATAAGCTGCTCCTCCTGTATCTGGATCAGAGACAATATATCCAATACCACTCCAATTGTAGTATTGAAGATTATTGGCTCTTCACGGAATATGGTGCAAATATAATCTCTTGAAAATGTTGCACCTGAATGAGTATTATAACCCTTTAAATCTCTCTAAAAGGAGGGTAACTCAAACAGATGCAACAAATAGATTATATT
>JBFLYE010000105.1 GCA_040756715.1 bacterium | reverse complement strand
CCCAAGGAAAATACCCATCCTTCTCACCTAGAGGAAATGAGATAGCCTTTGCCAAACAGGGTTCTTCCTATGAGATATTCCTAATGAACAAAGATGGAACAAACATTAGGCAACTAACCAACAATGATATTGATGATATAGAACTAACCTTTTCTCCTGATGGAGAAAAAATAGCATATAATTCAGGAGGAAACATCTACACAATGAATAAGGATGGAGGAGGCCAAACAAAGGTAATAAGAAATGGAACAACTCCAATCTTTTCTCCCGATGGAAAGAAATTGGGGTTTTTATATTACAACACCCTATGGGTATTAGACCTGACAACCTATGAACTGACTAAGATAGCTCAGGGGATAAAGGGGGTATCATGGAGTGTGGGAACTGTTGATCCGCAGATTGCAAAAGAGAGTCCACAGTCTATAGTCCATAGTCCACAGGTATCTGCTTTGTTTCAAAGTTTTCCTAATCCTGCAAGGGATGGATGTTGGATTCCTTTTCAATTAGCAATTGACAGTGATCAATTATCAATTAGCATTTACAACATCGTAGGCCAGAAGGTGAGAGCCATAGATGTTGGGCCAAGGAAGGCAGGAGTATATACTGAGGCAAAACAGGGTTCTGCTGTCTTTTG
Source organism: bacterium (assembly GCA_040756715.1). Classification (NCBI taxonomy): domain Bacteria; species bacterium. The sequence goes on along the minus strand of JBFLYE010000105.1, from coordinate 4,096 downwards.
GGATGGCAAAAACGATAGTGGGCAGAAACTGGCGAATGGGTTGTATTTCTATCAACTGAGAGCAGGAGAGTTTTCTGCTTGCAAATCTATGGTTGTAAGATAGATGTAAACTGTAAGGATTAAGCTGAACGATTGACAAAGGTGTTCTGGGTTGATAGAATAATTTCAGGAGTTGATCAAGATAATGAATACAAGTCTATCTCGAAACAACGATCATAAGCTATCTTGCTGCCCATCCAAGCAGAGACCTGATAGTAGCAGGACATCAGCAGATTACCAATGAATGGTGGAAGACTGCCAAACAGAGGTTTAGACTCTTTATCTCAGAGGCAGTCTTAGAAGAGATTGCCAGAGGTGATCTTGAGGCTATCATTCGCAGAAAAGAAAAAGCAAAAGGTCTTTCTGTTCTTAGAATAAATGATGATGTAAGACTACTTGCAGGAATATATGAAAAAGAATTAGAATTACCTGATCAAGCAAAGCCAGATGTGATCCATATAGCATTTGCTGTTGCTTACAAAATAGATTACTTGATTACTTGGAACTGTTTTCATATTGCAAATGGTGAGGTCATCAGAAAATTGATGAAGATAAATCAGAGGATAGACCGTCCAATGCCGATAATTCTCACTCCAGAAGAGCTTTTAGAGGGAGGTGAAGAGAGATGAGAGAAGATCCTATTGTAGAAGAAGTCCATCAGGCTCGAAAACAACTATTTCAAGAATCTGAACAAGACCTTCAAAAGCTGATGAACTATCTTCAAAAATGTGAAGAGAAAGAAAAAGATTGGCAAGTTTGTCACAAAAGAAGAGATAAAGAGATATTGAATAGTTGTAGCACTTGTGAATATGTGAGCAACCCGAAGGGTTGGTCAAGCCTTACGTCATATTCACAGCAATAGTTAAATTTAACCTTTAAAGAAACGAAAAAGGCAAAGAAATTTGTTGCAAAGTAAGGGAAGGGGGTAAAATTAAAGCATAAAATATGGATATTATACGATTATTATAGGATGAAAAAATTCTTGATTTTGAATAAAGGATTTGATAAAATAAGAGTAAGATGAGGAAGGAAAGTTTGTATTTAGACACATCGGTTCCAAATGCATATTATGATAAAAGGGATCCTAATATTCAAAAAGAGACAATCTATTTTTTCAAGAAGAAGATAAAGGAATATGAGGTTTATGTTTCAGAAATAACAGTTGGTGAGTTGCGAAGGACAAGGGAAATTTTAAAGAGAACACAACTATTAGCCTTAGTTGAGGGTATAACTGTTCTTTCACGAACAAAAGAAGCTGAAGAACTGGCAGATTTGTATGTAAGGTATAAAATTATTCCTTTAAGAGACAAAGGAGATGCACTTCATATAGCAATAGCTACTTTGAATATGATAGATATTTTGGTAAGTTGGAACTTTGAGCATATGGTAAAGAGAAAGACAAAACTTGAGGTTAATGCTGTAAATATCTTGCAAGGATACAAAACAATTGAGATAGTATCCCCTCAAGAAATATAGGAGGTGAGGAAGATGAGGATAACAAAGCCTAAAGAGCCCGAGTTTATGAAAGAACTTCATAAAATTCGGAGAGAGATGTATGAAGAAACCAAAAACTTAAGTGTAAAAGAGAGGATTAAAAGAACCCACAAAGAGGCTGAAGAATTCTTAAGAAGCGAAGGTTATAGACTTATTCCAGCTGATAAAGGCTATAGAATTGAGCCTATTTCAAAGAAAGATTGAAATATTGCTGTTGTCCTGTGGATTTGTGGAAAACCCAAAGGGTTTTCCAAAGCCTGTGAGCATCCGCAGGATGGTCATCAGGCTGTCAAATCCACAGGGTTATTTTAAAATGAAAAACCTTGAAATAAGGATTAAAACTTAATATAATGGATTAAGATTAAATATGGAGGTGATCTCTGATGAAGACAAAGAAAGTGCTTATTAGCAAAGGGATGGCTTGCCTGATTACATTAGCCTTGCTGGGAGGATTAGGCCAGGCAGAAGGGACAGAGACAAAAGGAGCAAGGATAGTCCTTGACGAACAAACCGTAGAGGATGAGATAATCCTTGTGAAAAAAGGGAGGGAGGTAAAAAGATGCTTTGCAACAGGTGAGGAAAAAGAAAGGATTATAGCAGAGGCTAAAACTAAAGGCATATCTGTAAAGATAAACCCTGATGCAAGGACAAAGCCACCCAGATTAAGGTTTATTGATGAAAAAGGGAAAACAATCAAAGAGATTCCCTTAATCTGTGAAGAAAAAAGGTTTAAGAAAAAGATAACCACAGAAATTCCAGTAGTGTATGAGGGAGAAATAATCAAAAAGAAGATAAAAGACGAAGAAAGGGAGTTTGAAAAAATTATTAAAAAGGGAGCAATAATCTCACCGAATAGCAAATATGCCCTTATGGAAAGTGCTTTTGAAGAAAGACTATTCCTTTATGAGGATGAAATAGGAGAGGGGGGAATGATATATGATGTTTTATCTGAGGATAAAAAGATTATTTTATACGATGCCTCAGGAAAGAAGCTATATGAAAAACCCACTCCCTGGGGATTCCAAGGAATTGCTGTTTCTAACAATGCAGAACTAGCTTTTATATCTGCCCTTGAAGGCTGTGAGTGGGAAGAGCTTGCTCCAGAGGTTCTCCATGTCTATGACAGCTTTGGTAAATAGATAATGAGATACCCAGAGAAGGGAGGAAGTGATATTGAGATTGAAAGAATCTCTAGCAATGGAAGGTATCTTGCTGCACGGGTAGATCTCGGTCCTTATCAACCCATTAGAACAATCTTCTTTGACTTAAAGAACAAGACGCAATGGGTGGGGGAAGAAGATTACGGCATTTGGGAAATTGGAAATGATGGTATAGCAAAAGTAGGAAGTTTAAAACAAAATAAAGTAATTTATATAGACCTAAAACCCTTATTGGGAGGAGGAAAATAAAATGAAGATAAGAAACCTTGCTTTATGCTTTATTATCTGCCTTATTCAACCCTTGTTTAGCCAATGGCTAAATCCACCCTGGAATTGGCCAATCACCTCTGATTATGGACCTCGGAAAGTTTCAAAAGGAACATGGTTTCACCGAGGCATTGACTATGGAGGTCCTAATGGTGCGGATATTAAGGCAGTAGAGGGTGGGGTAATAAAAACAATTGAAACAGATAGCCTTGGTGTTTGTTATATAACAATACAAGGTAGTCATGGTGATTGGAAATATCTCCATATCTTTAGTAGTGGCCCCTTACCAAGAACCTCGGGCAATTGGGAATTGGCAAAAGCAACATTGGTCCATCCTGTCCAAGGTACTCAACCCACAACTATCATAATCTTATGGGCAAATCGGGGACAAAGGCAAGCTATAAAGGTTCTATGTATCAACCGACTTAATGGAAGCCGTGTCATCCTTGGCACAGAAACCATCAATGATGTATTTGGCAATGAAATCAGGTCAAGAGGTAGTGTTGAGGATAATGAAATTATTGCTCCGGTTGGCACATCGGGTGGATTTCCTGCCCACCTTCATCTTTCGCTAAATCATAACCCACAAACCAATACCTCTGACAACCCCCTCTATCATCTCCTTCATCCCCCAGATAAATTGCCTACAATAACAATAGAACAGCCAAAGAATGGGTATGTGATCAAAAATAAGGAGCTAAAGGAAGATGTAATAAAGGTAAAGATAGATTCTACCCAAGGGCTTGATTTGGATAAGGTTAATCTAGCTATTTACAAGCACAAAGACCCAAATCAAGCAATTAACCTAGAAACCAATCCAACCTACAATTATGGTGGAAGACCAGGGGAAAACAGAACCACCCTTACGGTTGACAAAACAGGAAATGTCTATGTTGAACCTATCTCTAATGGTCTTGATCGGTTTATCGCCTCTTATAATTTTTCTTCCTTACCCGAGGGAACCCACTCCCTTTTTGTTGAAGCAAGGGATGTAAATGACCACATCGCGACCTTTACCTCTGACTTTAGGGTTGATACCACCCCACCCCAGATAAAGAAGGTAAGAATTACTTCTGGAACAAAGACTACGAAGGTAGAGAATGTATGGAATGACTTTATCCTTTGCTATGGACCAT
>JBFLYE010000104.1 GCA_040756715.1 bacterium | reverse complement strand
TAAAAACATAAACCTTTTCAAATAAAAATTCAAAATTTAGAATTCAAAATTTCTTAAATACTATTTTTGCACTAAGTAATGGAAGATACTATAGTTCTTTAGAAAATAAAGATGCGGTAATCTTTGATGGAGATGAGGTAGGTGGAGCTGTAATCTCTGGATTTACAATAAGTAAAGGAAGAAATGGGATATATTGCACAAATGGTGCAGACCCAACTATTATTGATAACACAATCACAGGGAATAGGGAAAATGGTATATATTGTGATTTCTCTTCGCCGATTATTGATGGCAATATTATCACAGAAAACAAGAAAGATGGCATTTTTTGTGATTTTTCCTCCCCAATCATTAGGAATAACGAAATCACAGGAAATGGGAAAAATGGGTTTAATTGTAATGATTCTTCTATAACCCTTAATAATAATGTAATTACAGGAAATACATTAAATGGCATCTATTGTTCTTCATCCATTTCAAACATCATTTATAACACGATAAGCAAAAATGGCAAATCGGGAATATCTTTTAGCTCATTTTTGGGAACAATTACCAACAATGTAATTGCAGAAAATACAGAGTCTGGGATTGTATCTTTATCATCATCCCCAATTATTACCAATAATGACATAATAAGAAACAAGGAATATGGCATCTTTTCTCAATCCTCTTCTTCAATTATTACCAATAATATTATCATAGAAAATAGAGAGGGTATTCTCTCTGACTTTTCCAATTTAATTATTAACTATAACTGTGTCTATGGCAATTCATCTTCTAACTATAGAAATTGTTCTGCTGGATTATACAATATATCCTTTGACCCTCAGTTTATAGCTTTTGATGACTTTCACCTTGGCTCTACATCCCCTTGTATAGATTCAGGAACAAATAATGCACCAGCTTTACCTATATTTGATAAGGATGGAAAACCAAGGATTGTTAATGGCATTGTTGACATTGGTGCTTATGAGTTTCCTGGAATTCCTCAATATGGCATTATTGCTGGCACAGTTACAGATGCCTCAAATGGGCTTCCCATTAATGGAGCAAGCATACAGGTATCCAATGAGGGGGTAAAGACGGATATAAATGGCCACTATATTATACGCATCAAACCAGGTAGATATGACATTTCTGCATGGGCATATGGATTTTGGGAGGAATCCACAAATATAGAGGTATTTAAAGAAAAAACAAGCATAGTGAATTTTGCCTTGCAGCCAAGAGAGGAAGGAGGTGGATCTCAGCCTTATCCAAAGGAGCCTCCCTATTATGGCACAATTACCGGCAGGGTGGTTGATATTATGGGTAATCCTATTGCCCAGGCAAAGGTAGAAGTAATTGGTTCCCACCTTCATAATTCAATTAGTGACACCCAGGGAGACTACTCCATACAAATTAACCCTGGGACATATTCTTTGGTTGCAAGGGCAACTGGGTTTTATGGCAGATATACAGAAAATATAGAGGTATTTGAGGGAAAGAGAACTATTCTCAATTTTGTCTTAAGCCCTGCTAAAATGCTCTATGTAGATTGCAATTATCAAGGTATAGAGCTTGGCACATTTGATAAGCCTTATCGGACAATAAAAGAGGGTATCTTTTACTGCCCAGTGGGAGGGACAGTCTCAGTGAAAGGGGGGACATATACTAAGCTTGTCTACATCAACAAAAGAATTGTCCTAATTGGCACAGGCACACCCGTAATCAACCCTGCTTCTTCGGGAAATGCAGTAACCTTTGAGGGCAATGAGGCAGATAATGCAGTAATCTCTGGTTTCAAGATAAGGGGTGCAAAAAGTTTTTATGGAGAGGGTGGCAATGGTATATCCTGTATAAATGGGGCAGAGCCAATAATTACAAACAATGTAATTACAGAAAATACATATTCTGGGATTATGTGTCAAAATTCCTCTCCTATTATTGTAAATAACACAATTGTAAATAATTGGGGAAATGGCATTTCCTGTTTTAATTCCTCTCCATTCATCACCAATAACATTATTGCCTTAAATAGCCCGATAAATTACGGTTATGGCATCTATCGGGGTGATATTTCCTCAAATCCAAAGATTGATTATAATTGTCTTTTCAGAAATGGGCTAACGGGAAATGAAAATTATGGAAATTGTCTTGCAGGAACAAATGATCTATCTATTGACCCGCAATTTATAAGCCCTCCTGACTTTCATCTTCAATTCACATCCTTCTGCATAGATAGGGGCTCAAATACAGCCTTGGGTATTCTTCCTTTTGACAAGGATGGAAATCCTCGTATAGTAAATGGCATTGTAGATATAGGTGCCTATGAGTATCAAGGAATTCCTCAAAATGGTATCATTGCTGGCAAAATTACAGATGCCTCTAGTGGGGTCTTCATTCCAGGAGCAATGGTAGAGGCATTCAATACGAATGGATATACGGATAGTCAAGGCAATTATGCTTTATACCTTAAGCCAGATAAATATGTTATTTGTGCAAGGGCAACGGGATTTTATGGCTCATATACCGAAAATATAGAGGTAAATAGAGGCTCTATGACTATAGTCAATATTAGCTTAACCCCGGCAGAGATTATCTATGTTGATGATGAGAATATAGATATTGAGCTTGGCACATTTGATAAGCCTTATAGGACAATAAATGAGGGGATTTTTTATTGCGCCGCTAAAGGGACGGTTTCTGTGGCAGCTGGAGAATATAGAGAAAATATTTATATAGACAAGCGTATTGCCCTTATTGGTATAGGAACACCAACGATTTCTTCATCTTCTGGCAAAGATGCGGTAATTTTTAGTGGTGATGGAGCAAGGGGTGCGGTTATCTCTGGTTTTATAATAAATTCTGGAGACAATGGGATATATTGCATAAATAGCACAGATTTAACCATTGTTAATAACATTATCTTAAAAAATAGCAAAAATGGGATTTACTGTAGGTCCTCTTCTTCTGTGATTACTGGCAACACCATAAGAGAGAATGGTAAATCGGGAATATCCTGTAGCTCATTTTTAGGAAGCATTACCAATAATATAATTGCAGAAAATATGGAATATAGGGTTATATCCCTATCATCATCTCCACCCATTATAGGCAATATAATAATAAAAAATGGCAGAAATGGTATCAATTGCTCTGATTCATCACCCCTTATCAGCAATAATACAATAGGAGAAAATGAGGGATACGGCATCTTTTCCCAATCTTCTTCTCCTGAGATTATTTATAACACAATAAGCAAAAATGGCAAATCTGGGATATCTTTTAGCTCATTTTTGGGAACAATTACCAACAATGTAATTGCAGAAAATAATGGCTCTGGCATTGTATCCCTATCCTCATCTCCCATCATTACCAATAATGATATGGTAAGGAACAAGGAGAATGGTATCCTTTGTCAATCCTCCTCCTCAATCATTACAAACAATATTATTGTGGGAAATAGAGAGGGTATCTTCTCTGATTCTTCCCTCTTGACCATTAACTATAACTGTCTCTTTGGTAATTTATTTGGGAATTACACAAATTGCTTTGCTGGGTTATATGACATATCCCTTGACCCCCAGTTTGTTGGATTTTCTGATTTTCATCTTGGCTTTTCATCCCCTTGCATAGATTCAGGAACAAATAATGCACCAGCTTTACCTATATTTGATAAGGATGGAAAGGAAAGAATAAAAGATGGAAATAGGGACGATATAGCGATGATTGATATGGGTGCCTATGAATTTTATGAAACACCTACTATGGGTAGCTCTGGAATATCCTTAACAAAGGATGGACCAACCCAAACCCTAACCCTTTCAACCCTAACCTATACCCTCCTTTATACCAACACAGGTCAAACCATCCTTTATGAGATAACCCTAATTGATACCCTTCCCAATGGCTCTACCCTGACATTTTCCCTTGGCTCTTTAAATCCCTCTCAATCTGGTTTCCTAACCCTTGATTATTTCATCAAAGAGCCAGCATCTTCTACCATCATAAACATTGCCACCATAAGTGCAATCTCTGATTGCCCAAGTGCAACCATACAAGCCTTTGCTTCAGCAACAACCCATATCATAGGCATCCCTGGCATATTCCTTACAAAAACAGGACCAACCACAGCAACCACCCTGTCTACCACAACTTACACCCTCTCTTACACAAACACAGGTCAAACAACCCTTTACAATGTTAATCTCATTGATACCCTTCCTGATGGAAGCAATATAACTATCTGGATTGGAACCCTAACCCCCAATCAATCAGGCTTAACGACAATAGATTACTTTGTAACCCAAACAGGACCAGCAACCATAACAAATTATGCTACTATAACCGGAACATCCCATTGCCCAGAAACAAGCATAACATCCTCTGCCTCTTGCACAACCCATATCCTGCCCTCAAACCTTCCCGATCTTACGATTACAAAGATAAAGGTCTGCCCATCCCATATTATAAAGCAATACCAGAGGGTAAGAATAACTGCATTTATTAAAAACATTGGAAAAGCTGATGCTAATCTTATCAAAGTAATCTTCCTGGATGAAAATAACCAGATTAAGGGAACAAAGACAATTGGTCATTTATTCCCTGGACAAACTCAAGCAAGATTTGTAATCACAAGACCAGCTACCATTGGAACCCATACCATCACAGTAATTGTTGACCCAGGCAATACAATCCCTGAATTAAGGGAAGACAACAACACAAAAACCACAACCATCTTGGTTAAACCTGCTCAAGGGATAATGGGAACAATTACCGACAAGCAAACCAAAAAATCTATACCAGGTGTATGGGTCTTCTACTTTGGTTGTGACTTTGACATGGATAGGACAGACAAAAATGGAGATTACATCATTTCCGACCTAAAACCAATGCTATATTGTCCTTGCCTTTAAATGTGGCTATTATCCTCAAGCTAAGTGTTGCAAGGTAAAGAGGGATGAATTTACCATTTTTAACTTTGTTCTTAAGAAAAGAACAACAAGAGAAGAAATCTTAGACTACAATGAGGTTCTTTCGGCAATAAATGAAGCAATGAAGGAAAAAGGGGCTTTGGAAACAGAAGAAGATATATCAATCAATCCCTACTTTGAAGCAGAGGTTATCCTAAGTCTTTCTAAACAAGGAGAAATTCCCTTTATTGAAAACCAAGAACCCCTTAACCTAATCTTAAAACCAAACAAAACCGCCCTTTCCCTTAATGATGAGCTTATCCTTAATCTTTCTTGTGATAACCAAAACCTTGCCTTAATGAGCCTAAGACTTGAATATGACAAAGATAAGCTTAATTTAATAAACGAAAAAGATGAATTCT
>JBFLYE010000103.1 GCA_040756715.1 bacterium | reverse complement strand
TCTTGCTCTCCAGGCTGTGATTGCGATAGATTTTTGGAGGTTTGGAACCTTGTTTTTACTGAATTTGACAGGCAGGTAGATGGAAGCCTAAAGCCCTTGTCAGCGAAGAACATAGATACAGGAATGGGCCTTGAAAGGCTAGCTATGATCCTTCAAGATAAAAAAACAGTCTTTGAATGCGATTTAATTGCTCCAATCATTGATTACATAACCGAACCCCGAATCCCGGAACCCGAATCCCGAATTATCGCAGACCACATAAGGGCAATAGCACATCTTATCTACGATGGAATTATTCCCTCTAATGAAGAGAGGGGATATGTTTTAAGAAGGCTTTTAAGGAAGGCTGAAAGATGTGGAAAAAAGCTTGGAATAGAAGGGCCATTTCTTTATAAATTGGTGCATCCTTTATCTTCTCTTTTTCCATATCTTAAGGATGAAGAACCCCACATAGCCAATATCGTAAAACAGGAAGAGGATAGGTTTAAGGAGACAATTGAAAGGGGGCTTCACATTCTTTCTGAAAAAATAAGCAAAGCAAAAAATGTGTTTTCGGGGAAAGACCTCTTTGAAATTTATGATACATATGGATTCCCTGTTGACTTTGCAATTGATGTAATAAAAGAATCTGGGCTATCTATTGATCTGGATGGCTATCACAGAATGATGGATAGCCAAAGGGAGAGGGGAAGAAAAAAGGCAATATTTTTCCAGAAGGAAGGGTATAACATAAAGACAGAGTTTATAGGCTATGATATGCTTGAGGCTAGTTGTAAGGTAATAAAACAGGATGGTTTGTTTGTCATTCTTGATAAAACGCCATTTTATCCTGAAATGGGTGGTCAGGTTGGTGATTGGGGAATATTTGAAAAGGATGGGATAAAAATTTATGTAGAGGATACACAAAGGGATGGAGAGGCAATTATCCATAAGATAAGAGAAGGCAATCTTTCAGAAGGTGAGATTATTCAGGCTGTTGTTGATAAAGAAAGGAGGGAGGGAATAAAAAGGGCACACACAGCAACCCACCTTTTGCAATTTGCATTAAGGGAGGTATTGGGAAAAAATGTAAGGCAGCAAGGCTCTTTGGTGGAAAATGATAGATTAAGGTTTGATTTTAACTATTCCCAAAAGCCTTCTTCTTTTCAAATCCAGGAAATAGAAAAAATGGTCTATCAAAGGATAATGGAGGACATTGAGGTTTCAATATTAAAGGATATTCCCCTAGAAAAAGCAAAAGAGATGGGTGCCTTAATGTTTTTTGAGGATGAGTATGGAGAGAGGGTAAGGGTTGTTATGATTGGCGATAAAAGCAAGGAGACCTGTGGGGGAACGCATATTGAAAAAACAGGAAAGATTGGGCTTTTTAAGATTGTCAAAGAAGAAGGGGTTTCCGCAGGGATAAGAAGGATTGAGGCTTTTACAGGTAATCTGGCATATCAACACATTCTCAAAGAAAAAGAGGGACTATTGGAAAGGATAGAAGCATTAACAAGGGCAAATAAAGAACAAGAGAAAAAAATAAGGCATCTTAAGTATAGGGTTTTAAAAGAGGGAATAAAAAATATTGCTCCAGAAAAAGTAGGAAATATAAGCCTTGTTTTTGAGGTATTTGATAGCCTATCAAAGGATGAGCTTTCATTCTCAATAGACGAAATAGCAAATTCTCTTGATTCTGGCGTTATCCTTCTTGGCTCTAAAACCAAAGATAGCATCCTCTGGACCTGTAAGGTAAAGGGCAATCTAAAACCAGGGGCAGATTACATTATAAAAGAGGTCTGCAAAATAACAGGGGGAGGCGGCGGTGGAAGGCCAGATTTTGCAACAGGCGGCGGTAAAGACCCAAATAAAATAGAGAGAGCAAGGGAAAGGGTTTTAGAATTGATTGGAAATTGACAATATGAATGCTGTTAAGGACAAAAATGGGGAATCGCAAGAGGTATTACAGAGGATTCAAGAGGAGTCAGAGAAGCAGGCATTGCCTGAGCAAAAGCAGGTTTTTTTGGGTTTCCGAGAAGATAAGGAAAAAGGTACATCATCTACCTGACCCAGCAAGACCACCCTTAGGATATGAAAAGAATAAGGGATTTGATAAGGTTTTTCCCTATATCCAACTGCCCCGACTTCATCCACCAAATCACGGCAATATCGTAATCTTTAATGCTCCAGAGCTTGTTGCCAATCAACTTATCTTAGGAGATAATCTCCAAGTCTTGCGTACCATTCCTTCAGAGACTATAGACCTTATCTACATTGATCCACCATTTTTCTCAGGCAGAAATTATAATGTTATCTGGGGAGATACTAATGAAATAAGGTCTTTTTATGACATCTGGGAGGGTGGAATTGACTCCTATCTTATCTGGCTCAATGCAAGGCTTTGGGAGATGCGGCGGGTTAAGGCATTCTTTGATGAAATAAAACAAAGACTTGAGAAAGATAAGCTTGTGAAAGCTAAAATCATCGGCTGGCGGTTTAATCGGCAGGTAGTTGAATATATCAAGGTTTTGAAAAGATATATTGAAATGTTTGGAGGTATTGAGGAAACACAAGATATAAATTTATCTTCAAGAAAAGTTTTTATTGTCCATGGTCATAATGAACAGGCTAAAAGCGAGCTTGCACTCATTTTAACCCGTCTTGGACTTGAACCGATCATTCTCAATGAACAACCAACTCAAGGAATGACTCTTATTGAGAAGTTAGAAAGACATTACGATGTTGGATTTGCATTTGTTTTACTTACACCAGATGATAAGGGATGTCAAAAAGGACAAGAGAATAATTTATTGCCAAGAGCAAGGCAAAATGTTGTCTTTGAATTTGGTTTGTTTGTAGGCAAACTTAGTAGAAACAGAGTTTGTTGCTTATATACAGGTGAGGTTGAAATTCCTTCTGATTTACAAGGACTTGTTTATTTGCCATTTAAATCCAGCGTTAATGAGATTCAATTAGATATTGTGAGAGAATTATAGTTAATTCCATAACGCTTTACAAAATGTATGTGTTTAGATAATCTTAAGGAAAACTTTATAAAATTATGAATTTTGAATGTTGAATTTTGAATTAAAAGGGAAAAAATTTTATAAAA
>JBFLYE010000102.1 GCA_040756715.1 bacterium | reverse complement strand
GTTAAAGCCCTTCTTGGCCGCTTATATTCAGATTACATATTTAGATGGGATGAATATCACACCCTGCCTATTTACTGAAAGATGGCTAGTATTTTCCTCAAATGCTTCGGGAAATTTTGATATATACATAAAGGATAATAAAGAAAACACCTTAATTCGGAGGACATCAACCGAGGAAAATGAACTTTTTCCTGTATTCTCAAAGGATGGACAAAAAATAGCATTTTCATCAAACAGGTTCTCTACCTACGACATCTTTATCATTGATGCATTTAAAGAGGCTAATATTCAGCAAATTACCTTTGACAATATATCCGATGAAATATCCCCTGATCTCTCTCTTGATGGAAGTAAGCTTGTTTTTTCTAAAATATCAGCAAAATTGGGAAACAAAGCCATTATTTGCCTTGTTGACCTTAAAACAGGCTTGATAACAGAGCTAACCTCTGGGTTATACCCTAAATTTTCACCAAAGGGCGATAAAATAGTATTTCAAAGGGATGGCAAAATTTGGATACTTGAGATGAACACCCATCTTTTGAAAGAGGTTGTAAGATACGATAATCTCTCTTGCCTTTCTCCGCAATTCTCTCCTGATGGAAGAAGGATTGTTTATGCAACGGGAAGTAAAGAAGAAAGATGTGAGAAATTTTTAGGTCTTTGTAGATACACACCAATTGATATTAGGATAATAAACATAGATGGAACAGGGGATACCAAGCTTACCGAAGACTTAGGACCAGATGGGTTTCCTACCTACTCTTGTGATAATTACATATATTTTTCCTCCCTCAGAAATGGCAAGGATAATTCCAATATCAATATCTTTAGGATAGCTTTTGAGGAATGAAAGAGAGACAAGAGACAACAGAGGATAGAATACAGAGCACCAGAGCACTAGAGCAGCCTACTAGCACCAGAGGAGAGAGGATAGAAAAGAGAAGAGAGATTTTCTGCTTTCTACTTTGTCTTCTGCTTTTAGGATGTGAAAAGCCTTATAAAGAGCCATCTTCCCTTATTTCACCTCCCCTGACAAGGATTACAGATGATAAAGCATTGGATAATTTCTGTAGTGTCTCGCCAAATGGACAATACATAGCATTTTCTTCAAACAAAGAGAAAAGCTTTGACCTTTATATTAAAGATATAAACGAGAAGGCAATAATCCAGAGGACATCGGGAAGCGAGGATGATTTATGGCCTTCCTTCTCTCCTGATGGCTCTAAAATATGTTTTTCATCAAATAGATTTGGTAGCTTTGATATCTTTGTAATGGATACCTTGAAGGCTGGTGAAATAACCCAGATTACATTTGATAAGAAAAGGGATGAAATTTTTCCCTCATTTTCTTTTGAGGGAGATAAGATTCTCTTTACATCTTTGAAAGAAGAGAAAAACCCAGTTATAATGGCTATTTCTCTAAAAACAGGGCTTATTACAGAGATAACAGATGGTTTTTTTGCAAGGTTTTCACCAAATGGAGAAAAAATCATCTTTAATAGACAAAACGTGGATGATGTAGATATATGGATGGTAGATATAGATGGAGGTGATTGCAAGCTTATTTTCCATAATGAGGAGTTTAATTGCCTATTCCCATCTTTGTCTCCTATGGGAGGAAGGATTGTTTATAGCAGCTGTCCAAAGGGAAGGATGAGATTTGGATATAAAACAATAGGCGAGATAAAGGTCCTAAAGATGGATATAAGGTCGGTTGCTATTAACGGAAGGAATGATATAAAGATAACAGGGGATTGTGGCGTTTGCCTATTTCCCTTTTGGTCATCTGATGGATTTATCTATTTTTCATCACTAAGGGAAGATAATGTTGATATATTTAGGGTTTCTGGCCCAGAGGAGATAATTCAGAAGGCAAAAGACAGAATACCAGAAGAAATAAGGAAGGTAAAAAAGGTTTTTCCAAAGCCAAAGGAGGTAGAACCCGAGAAAAGCGTTGTAACAACAAGGGATAATGTAACAATCTGGTCATACCCTGGAAAGAATGTTATTACAAAGGTAAACAAGGGAACAAGGCTTATTGTCATCTCCTCTAAGAAATGGTATATAAAGGTTTTGCTTCCTGATGGAAGGACAGGCTGGGTCTCATCATTCTTTGTAGAATAATTGATAAAAGGTATATTTTCTACAGCCATAGGAAGTTTTCCCCATAAGGATATAGAAAAACCCCTCTTTCTATCTTTATCCCTTGATATTCCTGTTTGGCCACAGCTTCCAAAGGTTTCTTGGAGAGAAAATATGTGTGTTCAATTTAGTGAAGGGCTTCCCTGTGTCCAATACGATGAGGCAAAAAAAGGCATTTATTTTTCTACCAGCCATATAGAGGAGGAACTTACCAGGTTTTATGAGAAATTTTTAGATCAGGATCTTGAGTATTTTAAAATATCAAAAGAATTCTCATCTGGATTTTATTCTTTCCTTGAGGCAAAGCCTTGCTCTTCTTACATAAAGGGTCAGATAACAGGGCCTATAAGCTTTGGCCTTTCTGGATACGATGAAAATGGAAAGCCTGTTATTTATCATAAGGAGCTATTTGATGCCATTATTTGTGGCTTATCGCAAAAGGCATTATGGCAGGCTGAGAAATTAAAGGAATTTGGAAAACCGATTATCTTTATTGATGAGCCATATCTTGCCTCTTTTGGCTGCTCTACTATCCCCATTTCAAGAGAGGATGTTTTAAGCTTTCTTTCCAAAATCATAGATTTATTAAAGGAAAATGGAATAATTACCGGAATTCATTGCTGTGGAAATACGGATTTTGGAATGATTATGGAGACAAATATTGATATTCTAAACTTTGATGCCTATAATTTTAGTAAAAACCTCTTTCTTTACAAAGATTCTTTGGATAAATTTATCAAAAGGGGCATTCTTGCCTGGGGCATTGTTCCTGCATCTTCTGAACTTTTAGAAAATAACGAAGAAACGCTTAAGGAAAGGCTGGCAAATTTTCCTCAAAATGGATTTTTGATAACCCCATCCTGTGGCTTGGGCTCATTGGATGAAGAATTAGCCGAAAAAGCCATTGAGCTTACTAGAGCTTTAACCAGGCTATATCAAAGAAAGTATGTGTTTAGGTAGAGGAGAAGAAGAAAGGAAGTTAAAATGAAAGAAACGCACGAAATCCGAAAGCACAAAGCAGGAAACAATATCGTTCCTCTAATTATATTGTTTTGAATTTTAGTCATTTGAATTTGTTTTTTTGATTTCGAATTTCGTACGTGTTTAGCTTCTCTCTTAACCAAATTACCATAGCCGTTGTTTAGCTGTCTTATATACCTAGGCACAAAGGGGCAAAGGTACAAAGAAAGCAAGTAATAAATAAACTCTCTCGCCTTTGTGCCTCTGTGCCTTTGTGCCTATTTCCCAATTTTATTCTCACCGAGCTAAACACATACGTTCTCTTTGCTTCATTTATTATTAAATCCTCAAGTTCAATCTTGGTTTTCCTTGGGAAGAATGTTTAGGTCTCTTTGAAAAATCCTTTAAAGGACCATCTCTTCCCCTTCTTACTGTCTGTCTTGATATTCCTAATATCAAAGCCCTTTCGATAATCTCTTTGTTTTGTATTTTTTCTTTCCTTAAGGTGGTAAGTATGTCTATACCCATCTGGAATAAGTACACAACAGAGCCTTGACAGGATAATGGCTTTTAGGTTATCATTTCTTTGTGGCTACGCTTATTGTTGGCTCTGTGGGAATAGATTCTGTAAAAACACCATTTGGTGAGGTCTCTGATGTTTTGGGAGGCTCTTGCATATATGCCTCTGTTTCCTGCTCCTTCTTTGATAAAGCAAGTATCTTAAGTGTTGTAGGAGAAGATTTTAAGGAAGAATACCTTTCCCTTCTAAAATCTTATGAAATTGATACAAGTGGGCTTCGTATTCTTCCTGGAGAAACATTTAGATGGAAGGGTTATTATACATACGAGCTTAATGAAGCAAAGACATTAGAGACAAAATTAAATGTTTTGACTAACTTTGATGCCTCTCTTCCAGAACATTACAAAGATTCAAAATATATCTTCCTGGGAAATATTGACCCAGATATTCAAATTAAGGTTATAAAGCAGATAAAAAATCCTCGTCTGATTGTTTTAGACACGATGAATTATTGGATTGAAAATAAAAATGATGCATTAAAAAAGGCAATATCAATGGTAGATATTATTGTTTTAAACGATGGTGAGGCAAGGGAATTGGCAAAAGAGCCAAATCTGGTAAAGGCAGCGGGGAAAATAAGGCAATTAGGACCAGAGATTGTCATAATAAAAAAGGGTGAGCATGGCTGCCTTATGTTTTCAAAGGATGGAATATTTTCAGCTCCCGCATATCCCCTTGAGAATATCTTTGACCCAACCGGGGCAGGCGATACATTTGGCGGAGCATTTATTGGCTATCTATCCCAGGTTTCTGGAAGGGATAATGAGCAGCTAAAAAGGGCAGTAATCTTTGGTTCGGCAATGGCATCCTTTGTGGTTGAGGATTTTAGCCTAAATAGGATGAAAAACCTGAAATGGGAAGATATAAAGCAAAGGTATTATCAATTTAAAGAGCTTTCCCATTTTGAATAATAGAATGAACATTGGTTTAATTGGTTTAGGAACAATCGGACAGGCTACCGCGAAGGTATTGCTTGAAAGGGGCTTTTCCTGCCTTTCTTTGGTAAAAATTGCCGATATTGATTTAAAGAGAAAGAGGGATTACACCCCTTCTCTGAATTTACTTACCGATGATCCCTATGAGGTTTTAAATGACCCAAATATAGATGTTATAATTGAGCTAATCGGTGGGATTGAGCCAGCAAAGACATATATTTTAAAGGCATTTGAGCATAAAAAGGATGTTGTAACCGCAAACAAGGCTCTGCTTTCTTTGCACTTAAAGGAGATTATAGCATCTGCAAAGACTAATAAAAGAAGGATAAGGTTTGAGGCATCTGTGGGTGGCGGCATTCCTATTATTTCATCCATAACCTCAAGCCTTATAGCAAACAAAATTCAAAAGATATATGGGATAATCAATGGAACAACAAATTATATTCTAACCAGGATGCTTGAGGAGAAAAGGGAATTCTTTGATGTTCTAAAGGATGCACAAAAAGAGGGTTTTGCCGAGGCTGACCCAAGCCTTGATATAAACGGTGATGACACATTACATAAGCTCATTGTCTTATCAGCCCTTGCATTTGGAAAGATTGTAGATATAGCTTCTGTTTATAAAGAGGGGATTTCCGAAATTACCATTTCTGACCTTGTCTATGCAGACGAGCTTGGATTCAAGATTAAGCTACTTGGCATTGCAAAGATAGACAATGGAAATTTAGAGATGCGCATCCATCCTGTTATGATTCCAAAGGAGCACCTCCTCTCATCTATTTCTTATAACTACAATGGCATCTATGTTGTCTCTGACCTTACAGGACCCCTCCTTTTCTATGGTAAAGGTGCGGGTGGATATCCTACATCCTCTGCTGTTATAGCTGATGTATTTAGCCTTTTAAGGGGTGAAGATATGAATATCCCCGATATTTCCAATGTATCCCCTTATCCAATAGAAAACCTCCTTCTTAAATCCTATATAAGATTTATGGTCTCCGACAAACCTGGCGTATTAGCTTTAATCTCTGGTATTCTAGCAAAATATAAGATAAGCATTTCCTCCTGCATCCAAAAGGAAAGGGGCGATATTGTCCCTGTTGTAATGGTAACACATGAGGCTTATGAGGGTGATATAAGGGCTGCAATTGATGAGATTAAGAGAGAAGATGTTATCAAGGATGTTGTGAGGATAAGGATAGAAGAGCTATAAATTACAGAATTCAGATTACAGATTTAGTTATAAAGGAAAATGCATGGGCTTTTAGAAGATATAGGAATTTCTATTATTTTTGCAACCCTTTTTGGAATTTTAGCCCATAAAATCCGCCAACCTGTTATCTTAGGCTATCTTATGGGAGGAGCCTTAATCGGCCCAGAGATTGGACTTCGTTTTGTTACAAATGCGGTTAATATTGAGACAATCTCTGGGATTGGCTTGGTTCTTCTCCTTTTTATTATTGGATTAGAGATAAATCTAAAAAGGCTTATCCATCAAGGAAGACAGATTATTATAGCTGGCATAGGTCAATTTATCCTCTGCATTCTGCTTGGGCTTTTATTTTTTAAATACATCTTAGGGGAGGGAAGGGTTAATAGCTTTTACCTTGCTTTATTATGTTCAATAAGTAGCACAGCAATTGTGGTAAAGCTTCTTTATGATAAGTTTGAAATTGATACCCTGCCAGGTAGAATTACCTTGGGCATTCTAATCATCCAGGATATCTGGGTAATCTTGCTTCTTGCCTTTCAATCCAATTTCCTTGAGCCAAAAATTGCCATTTTCTTCTTGGGGCTATTAAAGGCTACATTGCTTTTGGGAGGTGGATTCCTTTTGAGCAAATATCTTTTAAAGCATGTCTTTGAATGGATAGCAAAATCCCCCGAGATGGTTGTGGCAATCTCTATTGCTTGGTGTAGCCTTATCTCAACCTGTGCAGAATTCATTGGCTTATCTTGTGAAATAGGTGCCTTCATTGCCGGCATTTCTATCTCCTTTTTTCCTTATAGCCTTCATGTAACCGCCAAGGTTCTTCCTTTGCGAGATTTCTTTCTTATCCTCTTTTTCATCTCTTTGGGAATGAAGATACAAAAGCCAAGCTTGGAAATAATCCTTAACAGCCTTGTAATTGTAGCCTTTGTTATTGCCTCACGCTTTCTTACCCTATATCCCCTCCTTTTATTAAATGGTGCAGGAAAAAGGACAAGCTTTATCTCCTCCCTTAACCTTTCTCAAATTAGTGAATTCTCTCTGGTTATTGCGGCAATTGGCACAGAATTAGGACATATTCAAAAGGATATCCTTAATCTCATTATCTGCTCTATGGCATTTGGTGCGATCCTCTCCTCCTATTTTATCAAGGCAAATCACGAGACCTACCTTGTTTTTGATAAGATAACCAGGAGGCTTGGATTTAAAAGCAAAGAAGAGGATTATCAAAAAAAGAAAACAATATCTTATCCCATTGTTCTCCTAGGGTTTCACCATGGAGCAAGGGCTTTGATCGATGCCATTTCACAAAAAAATCCCTCCCTACTTAGCCAGGTCTTGGTTATAGATTTTAGCTTAGAGGTTTTGAGAGAGCTTAAAGAGAAAAATATTCCTGCAATCTTTGGGGATGTAAGTAGCGTGGAGACATTAAGGCATGCCCATATTGAAGGAGCAAAGGTGATTCTCTCTACAATCCCCGATGTCTTTCTAAAGGGGATAGACAACCTTAAGCTGGTCAAAATCTGCCGTTCTCTCTCCCCTTCTTCTACCATTATTGCCACAGCAGATTCATTAGAGCAGGCAGAGAAAATTAAAGAACAAGGGGCAAATGAGGTTTTACTTGTCTATTCTATATTTGGAGAAGAGCTTGTTCTTCTTTTAGAAGAAGGATTAAAGGAAAGCGATTCATAATAAATTTAACTTGTCTTAAAGCCAGGGGTTAAATATAATTATGTAAGATGAAAGGGATGATAGAAAGGGCAAATATTCTTATTGAAGCACTTCCTTATATCAAGGTATTTTATGATAAGTATATTGTCATAAAATATGGTGGCTCGGCAATGATTGAGGAAGAATTAAAGGAATCCTTCGCAATTGATTGCACCCTCCTTAAATATGTTGGGATAAAGCCTGTAATTGTTCATGGCGGAGGTCCCTTGATTACAAAGTTTATGGAAAAGCTTGGGATTAAGCCAAAATTTCAGGATGGCTTAAGGATAACCGACCAAGAGAGTATGGAGATGGTTGAGATGGTCTTGAGAGGAAGGATAAACACCGAGATTGTCTCATTATTAAACAAGCATGGTGCGAAGGCAGTAGGACTTTCGGGTGCAGATTCAAATATGATTTTGGCAAAGCCAATAAAAAGACTGGGGTTTGTGGGTGGGGATTTAAGGATAAATAAAGAGCTATTAGAAAGGCTTTTTTATTCTTCATTTATCCCGGTTATTGCACCGATTGGGGTTGGGGAAAAGGGAGTAAGGTATAACATCAATGCTGATACCGTTGCCGGAGAAATTGCATCAACAATTGAGGCAGAGAAGCTCATCTTCCTTACTGATACAAAAGGGGTATTAGATGGAGAAAGGCTTCTTTCTACCATAAGAATAGATGAGATAAAGGGATTGATCAAGAAAAAGAAGATAAGCTCAGGGATGATTCCAAAGCTAAGGGCAGCTCAAGAGGCAATTGAAAATGGCGTAATGAAGGCACATATCATTGATGGAAGAATAAAGCACTCAATCCTCCTTGAGCTATTTACCAACAAGGGGATTGGCACAGAGATTATAAGATGATTATCTCCACCCAGGTTTTTTAAGGAGAAAATTCGTGTTCGTTTACGGATCACGAATACTATAGTTGATTCCATAACGCTTTACAAAATGTATGTGTTTAGATAATCTTAAGGAAAACTTTATAAAATTATGAATTTTGAATGTTGAATTTTGAATTAAAAG
>JBFLYE010000101.1 GCA_040756715.1 bacterium | reverse complement strand
GAATCTCTGATATTGACTATGGTTTTTGTGAGAACCCTTGAGTTTAGATTTTAGGATGAAAATCTTTGCTGTTTTGGGAATAAATCATAAAGTAGCCAAAGGGGAATTAAGGGAAATGGTAGCCCTAAATTCTTCTTCCCTTAAAGATGGCTTAAGATTTGCAAAAAGGGCATTTGAGGAAATTGTCCTTCTTTCAACCTGTAACAGGACAGAGGTTTATGTAGCAGATTCAAGGAATAGCTTAAGGGAGAGGCTTACGGATTATATAAAAGGCTTCTTTAAAATAGACTTAAGCCTTTTAGAGCGATTTTATTTTTTTTCCCAAGCAGAGGCATTAAAGCATCTCTTTAGGGTTGCAGGATCGTTGGATTCAATGGTGATTGGCGAGGTGGAAGTCCTTGGTCAGCTTAAAAGTGCCTACAGGATTGCTTGTGAAAATAAAACAACAGGCAAAACAATAAATACCATATTTCAACATTCATTCAGAGTAGCAAAAAGGATAAGGACAGAGACAGATATTGCAAAGGGGAATTACTCAATCCCATCTATTGCCTGCCGCATAGCCTCTGAGAAATTAGGGGATTTAAGGGATAAAACAACAATCGTCATTGGAGCAGGAAAAATATCTTCAGTAACCCTAAAGCACCTGGTTGATAAGGGTGTAAAAACCATTTTTGTGGGAAGTAGAACCTTTAAAAGGGCAGATGAATTAGCAAAAAGATTTAATGGAATTGCCCTACATCTTAAGGATTGCTTTGAAAAACTGTCTGAATGTGATCTTCTTATTTCGCAAACATCATCACCCCATTATATCATAAAAGATATTCCAGAGAAAAGGAAAAACCCTTTGGTTTTAATTGACCTTGCTATTCCAAGGGATATCGAGCCAAATATAGGAAGGGCTCCAGGTGTTTTTCTTTATAATCTTGACTCTTTTCAAGAGGTTATAAATAAGACCCTTAAAACAAGAGAATACGGAAGAAAAAAGGCAGAGGCAATAATTAA
This sequence comes from bacterium, assembly GCA_040756715.1. Taxonomy (NCBI): domain Bacteria; species bacterium. Next base: position 4,673 of record JBFLYE010000101.1, on the reverse strand, counting down.
ACAAGAAATACAATCCATTATGAATTTAGGGTTTAGGGGTTAGAATTTATGTAATCTACGCACCTTATGACAAGAGAACTAATAAACTAAAAAATGTTAAATAAATCATAAATCTTAAATCATAAGGGAAAGCGAAGCCATTGTTTACTTTTTGCCAAGCTCTAGGCATACTATAAAAATGATTTACCGAACACATAAAAATACAGAATTAAGCCTTGAGGATGTAGGCTTGGATGTTACCCTTTGTGGCTGGGTGAATAAAAGGAGGGATCACGGTGGCTTAATCTTTATAGACCTAAGGGATATCTCTGGAATTATCCAGCTTGTCTTTAATCCAGAAATAGATGGAGCCTCCCATATTAAAGCCCATAGCTTAAGGAATGAATGGGTAATTAAGGTAAGCGGAAGGGTTTCCAGGAGGCCAAAAGGCTCTGAAAACCCCCATTTAAAAACAGGAGAAATAGAGGTAATTGTCTTAGGCCTTGAAATCCTTAATGAAGCAAAGACCCCTCCCTTTGAAATTGCTGAATATTCTGAGGTAAAGGAGGAATTAAGGCTAAAGTATAGATACCTTGACCTAAGGAGGGATTTTATGCAAAAGAATATCATTTTAAAATCTGAGGTTTATCAAAGGATAAGGGATTTTTTGAGCAAGAACGGCTTTTTTGAAATAGAGACACCACACCTTATAAAAAGCACACCCGAGGGAGCAAGGGATTTCCTTGTTCCATCAAGGCTCTCTCTGGGTTCATTCTATGCCTTGCCACAATCTCCCCAATTATTCAAGCAAATCCTTATGGTGGCTGGATTTGAGAAATATTTTCAAATTGCAAGGTGCTTTAGGGATGAGGATTTAAGGGCAGATAGGCAACCAGAATTCACCCAGCTTGATCTTGAGGCATCTTTTATTAGCGAGGAGGATATTTATAATGTAATTGAGGGCTTGATAAAGGACATATTTGAGAATGTTTTAAAAAAGCCTATAAAAACACCATTTCCCAGGCTAAAATATAGGGATGCAATGCTTGAATACGGAAGCGATAAGCCAGACACAAGGTTTGAGCTTAAAATAAAAGACCTTTCTTTCCTTTCATCCTCGGATTTTAAAATATTTAAAGAAAAAGAGGCAATAAGGGGGATAAATGTAGCTGGATATAATCTTTCAAGGAAAGAGATTGACGAGCTTATTGAATTTGCAAAGGGATTTGGAGCATCTGGCCTTTGCTGGTTTAAGGTAGAAGGGGATTCTTTATCCTCGCCAATTGCCAAGTTTTTTAAGGAGGATGAGCTTAAAAGGGTAGGAGAGGTATTTCAAGCAAAGGATTCTTCTTTCATCCTTATTGTAGCAGATAAAGAAAGGGTTGTTTGCGATACTTTAGCAGCTTTAAGGCTTAAATTTGGAAAGCCAGAGCCAGGCTTTAATTTTTTATGGATAATTGAGCCACCCCTTTTTGAAAAGGATAAGGATGGCAATCTTAAACCCTCCCATCACCCATTTACCTTACCCTTTGAGGCTGATTTTCCCCTGTTTTCATCCAATTGTGAAAAAATAAGGGCAAGGGCTTATGACCTTGTCTTGAATGGATGCGAGATAGGTGGCGGCTCTTTAAGAATCCATAAACCAGATATTCAAAGGATGGCATTTAAAAGCCTTGGGATAAAAGAAGAGGCAGAAAAGGAATTCTCATTCCTTTTAGAGGCTTTATCCTATGGTGCACCGCCACACGGTGGTATTGCCCTTGGCCTTGATAGGCTTCTTATGCTTATGGTAAATGCAGGGTCAATCCGCGATGTTATTGCCTTTCCAAAGACCCAGGCTGGTGTTTGCCCATTAACCGATGCACCATTTAAGGTATCAAAGGAGCAATTAAAGGAATTGGGGATTAGGATTTAGGTATATGTTTAGCGGTTAGACTATTGGTATGTGTTTAGCTCCAACATAAAAAGTATCAATCTTTAATAAATTCTAAATTCAAAATCCTAAACAATATCAAAATCCAAATGTTCAAAATCCAAAAACATCGGCCATTGTTTTGGTCATTTGGATTTTGTGCTTTGAATTTGTTTAGAATTTCGTGCTTATGTATTTAGAATTTTCCATATCTTCTTTCCTAAGTTTAGGATAGATTAAGCATTAGCTAAACACGTACGACTATTGTAGGGAAGAAAGATAATAAATCTTGTTCCAACCCCTTTTTTGCTCTCTATTCTTATTTCTCCCTTATGTGCATCGATTATCCTCTTTACAATAGCAAGACCCAACCCTGTTCCCTTTCTCTTTGTGGTAAAGAATGGATTAAATACATCTTTTATATGTTCTTCGTTTATTCCACACCCTGTATCAGAGACCTCTATTTCAACCCCAAAATCAAGGGGTTTTGTGGTAAATTCTATTTTTCCCCTGTGGTCTATTGCCTCGTAGGAATTTCTAATCACATTAACAAAGGCATCCCTTAATCTATCAGGGTCTCCCTTTATAATAGGAATATTTTCTAAATTTTTTACTACCTCTATTTCAAAAAGCCTATCTATACCAAATTCTATCAAAGCCTCATTAACTATCTTGTTTATGTCTACATCCTTTATTTCAAATATAGGGAGCCTTGAGAGGCCTAAAAGCTCTTCAATATATTTTTCTACCCTATTTGCCGCCTCCTCCATCCGATTGATCTTTTCTTTAAACCAGGCATCGCTTTTAAACCTTTTGTCTAAAAGATACATCCCAGCCTTTATTACATTCAGGGGATTTCTTATCTCATGTGCGGCTTCCTGGGCAATCTGGGCAAGGGTAGCAAGACGCTCCTTTTCAATAAGCTCATCCCTTACCTCTTTAAGCTCTTTATAAAGCCCTGATGTTTCTAAGGCAACGCCCAGCCTGTTGACCATAATGGTTAAAATCCATTTCTCCTCCCTGCTGATTTTTGAGGAACTGATCTTTCCCAATAAAAGAATAGCCTTTATATCATTCTTTACCCTTACAGGAAAGGCAATTATTGTTTTTGGTTTGTATGGTAAGAAAATAGGGGTTTCTTTTGATGTAATTATGGGCTCCTCTTTATTTACTATCTCTTTTATCAGCCATTCATCATTGCTTATTTCACCCTCCATTTTTAAGCCTATTTTTTCCTTAATAAAAAATATATTTTTTTCCTCATTTAGCAGCAAAATAACCCCTATTTCTGCCCTTAAAAACTCAATTGCCTCATCCAGAACAACCTTTAAAACCTCATTAGATGAGGTTGTAGCACCTATACTTGCGGCAACTGAATATAGAATTGAAAGATGTTTTAGCTTTTCCTCAAGGCTTTTCATTAAATAATGGCACAAACAACAATGCTTTTATTGTGAAATAAAGGTGGGCCCTCTTTTAATTGGCCTATCTCTCCAAAGGTATAGAAGCCAAAAAGGGGGACATCTTCTCCAAAGACCTTTTTTACTTCATCTATTTCTTTCCCTGCTTCATCATTTAATATCCAAACCCTTGAGATGCAATTAAATATAAGGACAGCCTTTGCCTTTTTACCCTTTAAAGAAGCAAGGGCTTCTTTGGAAGCAAAAGATGCAGAGGAAATTAAGGAATTCTTTGTTGCCTTCATTACCCTGACCACAGAATTTTCTGGAAGCTCTGCTGAACAGACAATTGACCTATCAGGGTTTGCACAAACAAAGTGTCTTATTAGGTATTCCTCACCCATCTGTGGCGAACCCAATGGATGGGTATGCGTTTCCTCAATTTTTCTAAAATCTATTGGCTCTATTTTCTCCTTAAACTTAAAATGGGAAATATAGGCATCAAAAGCAGGCTTTCCATCTAACTGATAAATTCTATTTCCTTCCGCCTTTGTTATTACCATAGGATCTCCATAAGGAGTAAATCCATGCTTTATTCCAACACCAGCTATTGGGGTATCTGAAAGAAGCAAGGCTGCTACAATAGAATCTGTCAATACCTCATCATTTATAATTTGATAGGTTTTAAGAAATTGGCAGTTATCACCTGCTGCACCACCAAGTAGATGAACATAAGGCCCTAAAACATTATAGATGCCTTTAACCATCTGGGTTCCATTTCCCGATACACCATCAGAAAAAAGAAAAAGTGTCCCTCTTGGCTCCTTAACTCCTTCTATAAGGCTATTTGCCAATTCCTCCCCTGCTTTTCTTGCATCCTTTGAAAAATCCCTTCCTACCCCAGTTTTTATGGTAAGGGAAGAGGAAATAGCCATTAAAACGCAAGAGTTATCCAAAACCCTGTCAAATGCTATCTCCTTTGAAGATGAACAGCCAATAATTTGACAATCTTTAAATATTTCCCTTACTCCCCTTAAAACATCAGGAATATTAAGCGAGACTGAGGAAAAAAGGATAACAAGATTTGGCTTTGCTATTTTCTTAAAAGCCTGTTTCGCTGCCTCTTTTCCTGCCTCAAATCCCTGTTTTTCCTCTCCTATTCCAATTGCAATTTCCATATAAAATAATGTATGTGTTTAGTCTCCTTAATATGTGTTTAAGCTTCCTCATTAAAGAGGGAGAAACGAATTGTTTATAAAAACGAATTGCTTAAATGATAGCGAATTTAAGCGAATATTCGAATCATTCGCTGCCATTCGCTTTCTGTTATTCGTTTCATTCGTGATTAAAAAATCTCCCTCAAAATTTAACATTTCTCTTTC
>JBFLYE010000100.1 GCA_040756715.1 bacterium | reverse complement strand
TTGTGCTCCTTAAATAAAGAAATTGCAGGCTCAATTTCTGCTCCTCCCATAAAAACAGGAAAAATGGGCTTTTTGTCCTTGAATTTTATTATTGCCCTTGCTGTTTTTTCTATCTCTGTCATTGCCTGAGGGGTTAAGATAACCATTATTCCATCTACATTAGGCTCTTTGCTAATGGTTTCTATAGCAAAATTGTATCTATCTGATCGGGCATCCCCTAGTATATCAACCGGGTTATAGACAGAGGCAGAGGGAGGAAGGTTTTCCTTAAGAAGGTTGGCTGTTTCCTTTGGAAGGGAGGAAAGGGAGATATTTTTCGCAACAAGGCAATCGGATGCTATTATGCCAGGCCCTCCTGCATTTGTAATCACAACTATATTCCTTCCCTTAGGTCTTTGTTGGGTGGCAAAGGAATGGCTAAAAAGAAAGAGCTTTTCAATAGAATCCACCTTTATTATCCCAGAAAGGGAAATTGCGGCATCCCAGGCTTTTTCACTTCCTGCCAGAGAGCCTGTATGGGATGAGATTGCCCTTTTCCCGGCATCTGTTTTTCCAGATTTATATAAGATAATAGGCTTTTTTGACCTGCTGGCTATATCAATAAATCTTTTTCCATCCTTTGTCCCTTCAAGATATAGGGCAATTACCGATGTGTTCGGACAATCTATGAGATATTCAATAAGCTCAATCTCAGCTACATCGCATCCATTCCCAAAGCTTACGAACTTTGAAAATCCTATATTCTTTTCTTTTGCCCAATCAAGGATTGCTGTGCATAATGCCCCTGATTGGGAGATAAATGAGATGCCTCCTTTCTCTGGAAATATGCGGGAAAATGAGGCATTTAAAGGCGTGTAGGTATCAATTAAGCCAAGGCAATTTGGGCCAATTATCCTTATTTCATAATTTTTGGCAATTTCTTTTACTTTATTCTCTAAGCTTAACCCAGCAATTCCAGCCTCCTTAAACCCCGCACTTATAATAATTGCATTCTTTATATTAAGGCTTCCACATTCCTCTAATACATTGGGGACAATGGTATTCTTTACAATAACAATAGCAAGCTCTATTTTTTCTTGAATATTAGAAAGGGAGGGAAAGCATTTTCTTTCTAAAATAAAATCAGCCGAGGGGTTTATAGGGAAAATCTTACCCTTATAGCCTGAAAGGATAATGTTTGAAAAAATCTCATAGCCAACCTTTCCCCTTTCTCGGGAAGCTCCCACAATGGCTATGCTTTCAGGCGAAAAGAATTTATGCACCAAAATAATTATAAGCAAAGAGAAAGATTAAAGCAAGATCGGTTAATTTTTTTCTTAAGATTTATCCAAAATCTGCCGATAAATAAGGTGATGGAGATTGATTACGAGAAGATAAGAAGGATAGTAAGGGAAGAAATAGAGGATGTAGGCTTAAAATATGCGGATATAGAGCTTGGTGAGAGGTGGAAAGGGGGAAGCATTATTATAAAGCCAGAAAGAAAAGACCTTAAGGAATTTGTCCTTCCTTTAGAGAGATTTTTCCATAAAATCATTATGATTAGGGATAGGCTTCGTGTTCTTGAGGCAAAGATAAATTCACATCCTAATATTCCAGATGTTGACAAGATTGAGCTTCAGCAATACATTACAAGGATATATGGAAGCCTAACCACATTTAATCTCCTCTTTAAGAAAAGAAGTAGCTGGTTTGTGGGAGAAAGAAAGGAATCCATTTAACCTTCCAAAATAAGCATTGCAAATTACCTATTTTGTGTGTAAATTATAATTTATGTTTTCTGTAATCCCTGAGGCAATAGATGCCCTCAAAAATGGTAAGATGCTCATCGTGGTTGACGATGAGAATAGGGAGAATGAGGGGGACCTTGTGATACCATCTTCCCTTATCACCCCTTCTTCCATAAACTTTATGGCAAAGCAGGGGCGGGGGCTTATCTGTGTCTCAATAACAGAGGAAAGGGCAAGTGAATTAAATTTACATCCTATGCTTGCTGAGCCACAAGACATCCATAAAACAGCATTTACGGTCTCCTGCGACTACAAATACGGAACAACCACAGGCATATCTGCTTATGATCGGGCAAGGACAATAAAGGCAATTATAGACAAGGATACAAAACCAGATGATCTGGCAAGACCAGGGCACATATTTCCATTAGTAGCAAGGAATGGCGGTGTCCTTGTGCGTGCTGGACATACAGAGGCATCCCTTGATTTGGCAAAGCTTGCTGGTTTCTATCCATCTGCTGTAATATGCGAGATTATGGATGAAGATGGAGATATGGCAAGGCTTCCCTTTCTTATTGATTTTGCAAAAAAGCATAATTTAAAGATAATAACCATTGCAAGCCTTATCGAGTATAGAAGGAAAAAGGAGAAGCTAATAAAGAGGATAACAGAAACAAGCCTTCCCACAAAATTTGGAGCCTTCAAGCTTATTGCCTATTCTTCATTGATCGACAAGGGAATCCACCTTGCCTTAGTAAAGGGTGAGATTAAGGGAAGAAAAAATGTATTGGTTCGGGTTCATTCCCAATGCTTAACCGGTGATATATTCCATTCCTTAAGGTGTGATTGTGGTGAGCAATTAAGAAAAAGCCTTGAAATGATAGAGGAGGAAAAACAAGGTGTCCTTCTATATCTCATCCAGGAGGGAAGGGGGATTGGGCTTTTGGATAAGCTTAAAAGCTATAGCCTTCAGGATGAAGGTATGGATACCGTAGAGGCAAACAAGGCTTTGGGATTTCCTCCTGATTTAAGGGAGTATGGGACAGGAGCCCAGATATTGGTTGACCTTGGTCTTTCGAGCATAAGGCTTCTTACCAACAACCCAAGGAAGATAATTGGCTTGGAAGGCTATGGAATAAAGATAAAAGAGAGGATTCCCATTCCAGGAGAGATAAACCCAAAGAATATAACCTACCTTAAGACAAAGAAGGAAAAGCTTGGACATATTTTGGAGGTTTAGCCTGCTGACAGATTAGAATTTAAGCTCCCTCCTTGCTTCCATATCGTAGAGGATTCTTTCCTTTGGTTTGTTTATGCCTAATGCCTCCCTCTTTTTGTCAATATGCTCAATTAAAAGCCTGGCTAATTTATAAGGGTCTTTTTCAAATGCCCACATTCCGCCGGTTAAACCCTCGTATTCCTCAAATAAATGCCGTGTGGTAGCCTTGCTTCCTAGGGTGGGAAAATTTACGCCAAAGGCAACCAAAAGACCTGTGGCTACAAAATATTGGCCAATCGCAATTGCCTTTTCTGACATCCATTCTGGCGCACATCCGGCAATGGGAAGGTCTGATACATCATCGCCCAAGCCACCCACCTTAACCATTTCGGCCCCGGCTACCAAAAGCCTTGAATTGTCAACACAAGAACCACAATGGAGAACTGGAGGTATTCCAATTGCCTCGCATACCTGTGCTAATCCTTCTCCCGCAAATTTTGCCGCCTCTGGGGTTAGTAAACCTGCCTTTGCACAGGCTATCGCAGCACATCCGGTTTGAAGCACCAAAACATTATTTTTTATCAGCTCCTTTACCAGAGGAATATGAACACTATCCAGGGCTACCCTTGGGTTATTACAGCCAACCACACCAACCACACCCCTTATTTTCCCATTGATAATATTGTCATTTAAGGGCCAATAGGAGGCTCTAAATTTTCCACCCAGCATATAATTCACATATTCATGGGTAAAGCCAGCCACTAAATCCATAGATTCTTGGGGAATCTCTACCTTTTCTTTAATTCGGTTTTTGAAATTTAAGATGGCTGTCTCAACAATCTTTTCTGCTGAGACAAGGGCATTGTGTGGGTCAAATTCAATGTGCAATGCCCCAGGGATCTTGCCCTTAGCTGAGGTTGAAATAATCTTTGTATGGTAGCATTGGGCAACCTTTGGCAGGGATTGGAAGATGCATTGGACATCTATTACCATTGCCTCAACGCTGCCGGTTGCTATGGCTAATTCTTGTTGGAGGAGATTGCCAGCTAAAGGCACACCATGACGCATTAAAATTTCATTTGCCGTGCAGCAGATGCCGGCTAAATTTATCCCTTTTGCCCCTACAGACTTTGCCAGTTCCTCCATTTTTGGATTTTTGGAGGCAACCACAATCATCTCAGAGAGTAGGGGCTCATGGCCATGGATTACCAGATTAACACAATCTTCCCTTAAAACCCCAAGATTTACCCGAGAGAGCACAGGTTTTGGTGTGCCAAAGAGAATATCCTGCAATTCTGTTGCAATCATACTGCCACCATATCCATCGGCTAATGCACACCTAGAGCCTTGAAGAAGGATATTTCTGTAATCCTGGTCAACGCCCATGTGTGTTCTGTGCATTATTTCAACCACCTCTCTGTCTATGCCACGCGGTGTCATACCCAATTTTTTCCAAACATTCTGCCTGGTAAGGGGCATCCTTTTTATAAAGGTAAGCTCGCCCTGTTGCTTTCCAAATTCAGCTAATGCCTTTTCTCCCAATTCTTTGGCAATTGCATATTCATCCTTTCCTTCAGTTTCAATACCAAAATCTTTTGCCACATTGTAAAGCTTTTCCATATCCTTTATGCTATAACCGGGTGCCTTTCCCTCTGCTACCGCAATCAATATTTCGGCTACCTCCCTTCCATGGTCAGAGTGTGCAGAGGCACCTGCGGCAATCATTCTAGCAAAATTCCTGGCAGAGATTGTTCCTATGGTTGCTCCACAAAGCCCTGTTTTTTGTCCCTCCTCTTGCTCCTCAAGGGATTCATCCTTAAAGCTTAATCGACAAGGACCCATTGCACAATGCTTACAACAAGCACCCTTTTCGCCAAATGGGCAGGGCTTTATTTCCTCTGCTCTCTCAAAGACCGTCCTTACTCCATCCTTCTTTGCCTTATCTTTAAAGCCTTCATTTGCTGAATAAACCAAAGCCTCCTTTTTCTCAAGGAATTCACAAATATCCTCATCTATCCAGGATGGCTTATAGTGATCACCTGGATGCCTTTTTATCTTTTCTTCCCCTTTTTCCTCCCTTGCCACATAAATATGTTCCTCCTTTTTTGCCTCCTTTTTAACCTCTTTCTCTTCCTCTTTAAGCTCCATGAGCTCTTTTATCATCTCCTTAAGGAGTTTCAGAGAAGAGGGATGTCTCATCACAAGAAGATTACAGCCAGCAAGGAGAAAGGAAAGCCCGCTAATTGCCTCCCAGAGGATTCCCCTTTTTTCTATATCACCCCATTGTGGGTTATCCTCCCTTACCTCCTTTATCTTCCAGCAATCCTTTCCTATCTCTACAAATATGGGCATCTTAAGCTTCTCATCCCCTGCTTGAAGGGCAGAAAGCCTTATCCTTTCAATGACTGAGTATGTATATTCCAAGCCATAGCCCAAGGTAGAACCGGTTGGGTCAATTAAAATCTTATTATCAGAAAGCCCGAGGTTTCCCAATAAAATATTTAATTGCTTTGATAGATTAACATCTATTGGGGTTTGGGCAGAGACATTGTGTTTATAGGCTAATGCAGATGCACCAATTACTTTGTAATTATCCTCGGTGGCTGCTCCAAGCAAGATATTTCTTCCTTCGCAAGCGGAGGCTACCTCCTTTAGGGTAACTGAATCCTTTTCTATATTTCCACATCCTAAAACAATTAAGGGAAGATCTATATTATCACAAACATTCTTTGCCACAGCAGCGGCTTCTTGGGGAGACCTATTGCTTCCTAAGGGGTCTGTGCCTATTAGCTTAAGACAGACCATATCGCAACCATAGGAAATTGCCTTTTTTGCCCAGGAAACAGGATCGTTTATCACATCTTTGTATGGCTCAACAACATTTGGTAGCCAATCCTTGGGAGGCTCATCCCATATCTCTAAAGCAATCCTGGGCGGATTTGGCATATTGCCTTCAAATAAATAGAAGGGCATTGTATTTTCCCCCCCTATTTTTAATCCACCAATCTCTCCCTCTATGATAGATGTTTTGTAGGTTTCCTTTGGTATATCCATAATTAAACAAAAATTTTACATTAAGACCTTTAAAAGGTCAAAGATTTTGCAAAAAAATTTGACAAGAAAAGGAAAATTGATTATTCTTTAAAAAATTTAGGAGGTAAAAAATGAAGGTTAAAGATATTATGACAAAAGGTGTAATAACCGTAGCAGATGAGCTCTCTGTAAAGGAGGCAGCCTGTGTATTGGCTGAGTATGACATCTCTGGGATTATTGTGGTGAATGAGAAAAATGAGTTTTCTGGAATCCTTTCAGAGATGGATATTACAAGGTTTTTTGGAAAAGACCTTGAAAATATAAGGATTTCTGAGATTATGACAAAGCCTATAATTACAATTGGGAAAGAAGAGGATGTAGAAAAGGCAGCAAGGGTTATGGTAGAGAATAATATCCATCGCTTGTTGGTTATAGATGAAGAAAAGAAAGAAAAAACAAGGCTTTTTTCCTCTGGGATAATCTCTTGCGGCGATATTGTAAAGGCAATTGCAGGAAGGAAATAGGATTTAACGGATAAAATAGAATGAGGGATATAGAAAAAGAGCTTGCATCTCTTATGACAAAGGAAAGGCTTTTTCATATTCAAGAGGTAAAAAGGATTGCTTGTGAGATTTCATCTCATTACAATGTTGATAAAGAAAAATTAGAGCTCATCTCCTACCTCCATGATATTGCCAAAGACATTCCAAAGGATGAGATGAAAAGCCTTATTGAAAAATATAAAATAGGGCTTGATAGAATAGAAAAAAGAGAACCAGGGCTTTGGCATGGAGCAATTGGTGCTTGTATGGCAAAGGAAAGATTTAATATTGAAGAGGAAGAAATTCTTAATGCAATAAAATTTCATTCAACAGGAATGGCAAATATGCCCTTGCTTTCAAAGATTCTTTATATCGCTGATTACCTTGAAACCTGTCCAGATGGAGATTTATTGGATAGGGCAAAAAGGGATATTGAGGGTGTTTTAAGGGAGGTCATAAAGAAAAAAATAGAATATGTTCTTAAAAAAGGCTCCCTCCTTCATCCAAGGACAGTTTCCTTGTGGAATAGTATATGTACCCAAAAAGCATAGCAAAAAAGGTAGTTAAGGCAGCTTTTTCAAAGAAGGCAGAGGATATAAAGGTTTTTAATATAGCCAAAAAATCCCCTATCTCAGATTTTCTTATTATTCTAACCTCGCGCTCTGATGTTCAAACAAAGGCAATTATTGAGGAAATCTATAAAGCAATAAAGAAAAATATAAAACCCTTACATATAGAAGATGCAAAGGGGTGGACGCTTATTGACTATGGAAGTGTTATTGTTAATATATTTGAAGAAGAATACAGGTCTTTTTATCAGCTTGAGATATTATGGGCAGATTGTCCCCTCGTTGAAATATGAAAATTTACAATTGTATTTAGTGCCGTGATTGAATAATTGGAATTCCTAAATCCCTTTTATGCTCCGTATTTTATAAGCTTCTTTGAATATCCTAAGACAAGCCCCATTAGCTCTTGCATGGGAAACCTCCTCAAAGAGCCTTTTGATGCGCTTCTTTCAGAAAATTCCTTTATCCCATCTGGAATGCAATATTTTGAATAAAGGATTAAGGGAACCGGATGCCAGGAATGGGATTTTAAAAGGGCTGGCGTTGAATGGTCTCCTGTTATGACAAAAAGATCTGGATTTAACTTAAGTATTTCTGGAATAATTTTGTCTACATCCTCAATTACCTTTACCTTTCCTTCATAATCTCCATCTTCTCCTTTTTTGTCCGTTCCTTTTATATGGAAAAAGAAAAAGTTATAAGAAGAAAAGCTTGAATGCAAAGTATTAACTTGGGTTTCTAAGCTTTCCCCACAATCCAGAACATCCATTCCAACAAGGCTTGCAAGCCCTTTATACATTGGGTATGTTGCAATACAACAAGAATTAAGCTTATACAATTCCTTAAAGCTTGGGATATTAAGATAGCTTGCAAAACCACGCAGCAAAACCATATTTGCTGGATATTGCTCCTTTAAAACCTCACCTGCTTTAGAAATCCATTGATTTACAATTTCTGCTGACCCTGTAGCAACCTCTATCTTTGGTAGAACATTTAATGGAGGAACACCTGTAATTTGCGGGTCTGAATCTAAAAGACAAGAACATAGGTCTTCTCCCCTAAATATAACAACAAATCTATGCTCTTTTTCAGGGATGGTAAATATTTTAATACCTTCTATCTCTATCTTTGAAAGAATTTCACAAAGCTCCCTGTTTTTCTCTGTCGCTATCCTTCCTGCCCTCCTATCCGTTATTATCCCATTTTCTATTGTGCAGAAGTTTCCCCTTGCACAAACATCAGAGCTAGAAAGGGGAAAGCCAATTCCCAAAGCAGACAAAAGCCCCCTTCCAATATCATATTTTAAAGGGTCATAGCCAAAAAGAGCCAAATGTGCAGGGCCTGAGCCCGGCGTTACCCCCGGGCCAATTGGATCCATAAGCCCAAGTATTGATTCTTTGCATAGGCTATCAATGTTTGGCTTATTTGCAGCTTCAAGCTCTGTTTTTCCATTTATTGGAAGACCACCTAGGCCATCCATAACAAGGAAAATAATCTTTCCTTCTGTTTCTATGCTTAAGTTTTTTAATATCTCCTCCCTCAACTAAACTCAACTATCCTGCAAAAGGATTCAATGTTTAGGCTTGCACCGCCCACAAGGCAGCCATCTATATTTGGCATCTTCATAATTGCATCAATATTATCGGGCTTTACAGAGCCTCCATATAAAATCCTCATTTCCTCTGCCAAATCATTTGTATATAATTTGGAGATTAGCCCTCTAATAAAAATGTGCATTTTTTCTGCCTCTTCCTCTTTGCAGGTATTCCCCGTTCCAATTGCCCAGACAGGCTCGTAGGCAATCACAAAGGGAATGCGGAATGTAAGGTCAATCTCTTTAAGTCCTAATCTAATTTGCCTTTCTACAATTTCTTTTTCCCTTCCTTCCTTTCTTTCTTTTTCGGTTTCTCCCACACAAAATATGGGAGAAAGGCTATATTTTAATGCCTGTTTTATCTTCTTGTTTATTATTATATCATCCTCTTTAAGAATTTGCCTCCTTTCAGAATGTCCAATAATAACATATTTGCAACCCAAATCAGTAAGCATGGATGCAGATATTTCACCTGTCCAAGCTCCATTTTCTTCATAAAAAAGGTCTTGCGCACCAAGTTTAATAGTTTTGGCCTTTAATAGCTCTGATACCCTATAGAGTGCGGTAAATGGTGGACACAAAACAACCTCCCTATCATCTATACCCTTTACCATCTCAAGGATTCCTGAGGTCAAATCCTCTGCCTCCTTTACCCCCTTATTCATCTTCCAATTTCCTGCAATTATTGGAGGTTTCATCTTTTCAAATACCCTTTAAGGGCAAGACCACATTTAAGCTTTACCTCTATTATAAGGGGAATACTATCTTCCCTTAAAAACCAAATAGCCACATCTTTAGCTACAACCTTAAATACAACCTCTCTCTCTCCTTCAAAATATATATTTTCAAGGCTTTCTACCTGCACCTCTATATCCTCTATTTTCCCTAATGTTATTATAGAAAAAATCTCTTTATTTCCAACCTTTAGCTCTTTGTTTCTAAGGAGATTGATAAGGGATGGAATATTAAATGTTTCTTTGGAGAGCTTCATCTGGCTTCTAATATCTCCCTCAATTATTGTGGCTTCTAATCCATCTTGGGAAAGATAGGTTAAAAGCTCCTTTTTTTCTTTCCCTTCCTCTATTTTTTCTTTAATAATAATAGGAAGCAATGTCTTTTTATCAACAAGGGTTTCAATGTGGTCATCTAGTTTATAAAATCTTGAAAAGAATTTATTTGTCTTTGTATCAGATATTATCATTATTTCACCACCCTCTTCCTTTGTTATTATCCTTTGTCTTCCTACATTTATTCCTAATATCTTTACATTATAAACGAGCTCCTCACAAAGGGCAAGGGAAGAAATAAAAAGAAATAAAGAAAATGCTCTCATAGGTCAATTATAGCCCTTGCTGCCCTTTTGATTGCTCCAGATGGGCCAATTGCATCTTTGATATGGGAAAGCTTAAGTTTAATCTCTTTTCTTTTTTTTTCATCGTTTAAAATTAAGAGGGCCTCCTTTACAATATTGGAAGGATTTGCCTCATCTTGCAGAAATTCTGGGACAATTTTTTCTCCTCTAATGATATTTGGAAGAGCAACATATTTTGTTTTAACAAAGGCTTTTGCAAGGAAGAATGATATTTTATCCATCTTATAGATAACAATCATTGGTATTCCAAGGATTGCTCCCTCAAGGGTTGCTGTTCCAGAGGATGTAATAAGTAGGTCTGATTGTGCCATTATATCATAAGAATGGGGAACAATAGAAATATTTAAGCCTTTAATATATTTTTCTATTATTTCTCTTTCAATTCCCTCTGCAAGGATAAGAAAAAGCTCTATATCACCAAGGGCTTTTGCCACCTTAACCATAATGGGAAGATGCCTCTCTATCTCTTTTTTTCTGCTTCCTGGAAGAAAAGAAATCACAGGTTTTTTCTTATCAACAAAATTTCCATTTATCTTTACAATATCAAGCAAGGGATGCCCTATAAAAACAACATTTGCACCCTCTTTTTTATAAAAATCCCTTTCCAAAGGAAGGGTTGATAAGATAAGCCCTGCCTTTTTAATAATTTTTATCCTATTCTTTCTCCAAATCCAAGCGGTGGGTGGAAAAAGCCAGGCTGTTTTTATATTAAGCTTTACAAGATTTTTAAGAAGCCAGAGGTTAAATTCAGCAAAATCTATCAAGACAACCTTATCTGGTTTTCTTTCCTTTGCTACCCTTAGGAGATTATTTAATAAAAAGATTGCCTTTGGGATTTTAAAAATTACATCCATTGCTCCCACGATATCAAGGGAAATGGGAAAAAGAATCTCAACACCCTCTTTTTCCATCAGCCTTCCGCCCATTCCAAAAAGGCTAATATCCTCTCGTATCTTCCTTATCTCTCTGGAAAGATAACCTCCATAGAGATCTCCTGATGCCTCACCAGCAATGAGCATTATGTTCATTTAGCTTGTATTAAATGGCAAAATCTCTTCGCTATTATACGATATAAAAGGGGGCTTGGCAAGGATATTAAAATATTTATTGCAATTCTTTCATAGGATTTTTATCCTTTCTCTATTCTTTTATAAAAATGGAGGTTTTGGTTTTATTGATGTATCTCTCTCAAGTAAATTTGGATAGAAAGGAGACTATAGAGTTACCCAAACCTAGGTATAAAAGCAATATCTCTCTAGAGGAGGCATTGGTAAAGAGAAGGTCAATAAGGGAATATAAAAATGAACCAATTTCCCTATCTGAAATCTCCCAGCTCCTTTGGGCTACCCAAGGAGTAACTGATAAAAGGGGTTTTAGAACCGCTCCTTCAGCGGGTGCACTCTATCCCTTAGAGGTATATGTAGTTGTAGGTTTAGCAAAGGAACTTGGCCCTGGAGTCTACAAATACATCCCTCAAGCCCATAGATTAATTAGAATCTCAAAGATTGATAAGCGTAAAGAACTCTGTAGGGTAGCCCTAAATCAGAGTTGGGTAAAAGATGCTCCCTGTGTTTTTGTTGTTTCAGCAATATATGAGAGAACAACAGGAAAATATGGAGAGAGGGGGATAAGGTATGTGCACATAGAGGCAGGTCATGCTGTGCAGAACCTTCATCTTCAAGCAATTAGCTTGGGATTGGGCTCGGTCTCTATTGGTGCTTTTTATGATGAGGAGGTAAAGGGAGTAATTGGTATGGAGAATATGGAGCAACCATTATACATCGTCCCTGTAGGAAGGCCAAAGTAAAATGAAAACAGTTTTAAGGATAATCACCCGTCTTAACATTGGAGGTCCCTCTATCCATACAATATTGTTAAGCGAAGGTCTTAAAGAGAAATTTAAGACATATCTTGTGGTTGGAAAAGAGGGAAAGGAGGAGGGAAGTATGCTTTCTGAGGCAAAAAATAGAAATATTGATATAATCTTTATTCCAGAGCTTCAAAGGGAGATCTCTCCCATAAAGGATATTATCACATTTTTTAAGCTTATCGGCATAATCAGGAAGATAAAACCAGATATTGTGCATAGCCACTTGAGCAAAGCAGGGATGTTAGGAAGGCTTTGTGCCTGGCTTTGCGGCGTTCCTATAATCATCCATACATTCCATGGACACACCCTACATTCATACTTTGGAAGGCTAAAGACCCTATTTTTTATTATCATTGAAAGATGGCTTTCCCTTATCTCAACAAGGATAATTACATTAACCGAGAGCCAGAGGGATGAGATTTTAAAATTTGGCATAGGAAATAGAAATAAGGTTATCGTTATTCCCCTAGGCCTTTCCCTTGATAGGTTTTATGACATTTCTGAAAAAAAGGGTATTTTAAGAAATGAGCTTGGGATTTCTGACAAACCCCTGATTGGAACAATTGCAAGGCTTGTTCCCATAAAGGATATAGGAACATTTTTAGAAGCATCTGCTATTGTTTTAAAAGAGATTGATGCCCTTTTTGTCATCGCGGGAGATGGCTATCTTAGAAAGGAATTGGAGAAAAAGGCTAAAGACCTGGGAATAGAGAAAAATGTCCTTTTCCTTGGATTTAGAAAAGACCTTGAGATTATTTATGCAGATCTTAATTGCTTTGTTTTATCATCATTAAATGAGGGGCTTCCCGTTGCAATCATTGAAGCACAGGCATCTGGAATTCCCGTTGTTGCAACAGATGTGGGAGGTGTTTCAACCCTTGTCTCTCCTGATACAGGCATCCTTATTCCTCCAAAGAATCCCGAAGCATTAGCAGATGCTATAAAAACCATTATTTTAGACAAAGAAAGGGCAAAGGAAATGGGAGAAAAGGCAAGGGAAAATTCAAAAAAATATACAGAGAAAAGGCTGATAGAAGATATAGAGAGGCTTTATGAAGGATTATAGCCCTTGAATTTGAATTTGCTCAATGGATGAAGCTTTGCCTGTTTTCTCATCTATATCAATATAAGCTCCGCCAAAGATTCCTTCATCCTCTGCCATTTCAAATCTAACCGGAATTAAAAGGAGAAATCTCTTAAGCACAAGCTCCTTTTTTATACCTATAACAGAATTTCCTGCCCCAACCATTCCAACATCAGTGATATAGGCCGTTCCCTTTGGAAGGATTTTAGGATCAGCGGTTGGAATATGGGTATGGGTTCCAATCACAGCAGAGACCCTTCCATCAAGAAACCAGCCTAGAGCAACCTTTTCAGAGGTTGCCTCGGCATGGACATCAACAATGATTATCTTTGCCTTTTCTTTTATCTCTTCCAAAAGGCCATCAATTGCCCTGAATGGGCAATCAAGGGAATCCATAAACACCCGTCCACAGAGGCTTACTACACAAACATTTTCTCCTTTGCAGGGCTTAAAAATAAATCCCCTTCCTGGAACACTGGGTGGATAATTAAGTGCCCTTAAAATAGGAAGGGAATCCATTATTTCATAGATTTCCTTCTTTGCAAATATATGGTTTCCACCTGTTATAATATCAACCCCACAAGCAAATATTTCATCTGCTACCTTCTTTGTAATCCCAAATCCACCTGCGGCATTCTCGCCATTTGCAATTATTAGGTCTATGTGCCTTTCTCCCTTTAATCTTGGAATTATCTCCTTAAGAATCCTCCTTCCCTTCCTTCCCACAATATCACCAATAAATAAAACCTTCATTGCTTTATTTTACAATAAAAAAACATATTTGACAAGGGCTTTCTACTTTTGTTATAATTAAAAGATGGAAGAATTTGATATATTAGAGGAAAAAATAGAAAAGCTTATTGCAGAATTCAAAAAGCTTAAAAGCCAAGAAGGGGATGCAAGTGGGCTTAAAGAAGAGAATGAGAGGTTAAAAGAGGAAAGAAAGCTCATAAAAGGAAAGATTGAAAGGATAATTTCAAAGCTTGATGAGATATGAATAAGGTTTCTGTAGAGATTATGGGTAAGGCATATACCCTTGTCTCTGATGAGGAAGAAAAGACAACAAAAATAGTTGCAGGCTATGTGGATAAAAAGATAAAGGAGATATACAAAAATCTTCCCAATCTTCCTCTGGATAAGCTTGCCATTCTTACCTCATTGGAGATTGCAGATGAGCTATTTAAAACAAAGAGGAAGGTTTATGAGAGGGTAAAAAAATTATCCTCCCTTATTGATGCTTCATTAAAATGAAAAGAATAGTATCATTATTGGTTATATTTCAATTGGTATTTAGCCCTTTTAGCTTTGCAAAGATTACACCAAGTGAGAAGACAAAGAAGATAATTATAAAGCAGGGCGATACACTTTGGTATCTTGCAAAGATATATTGGAAAGACCCATTAAAATGGGAGGAATTTAAAAAATATAATAAATTCACAAACCCTGATCTTATTTACCCTGGTGAGGAGCTGGCAATAGGCTATGAGGAAGCAAAGATGCTCCTTGAGGTGCTAAAGGAGAAGAGGGAGGCAATAAAGATGAGCATAGAAGAAAAGGATAAATATATTGATAAGATTATAGGAGAGATTAAAGGGCCTATTCCCTCTGAGACAGCAGAGCTAATCGCGGTAATGAAGGAAAAGATTACAGAGCTTGAGGGGGTTTTGAATAAAATACAGATAGAAAATACTTCCTTAAAAGAGGCTTTATCAGAGAAGGAGGCAGAGCTTGTTAAAACAATAAAAGAAAGGGATGATCTTGTAAAGAAAGAGGAGAATTTAACCTCGGCAATAAATGAACTAAAGGCTTTGATAAAAGAAAAGGAAATAGAATTGGAATCCCAACGGCTTGAGATAGAAATGCTTAAATTGGAGAATAAAAGATTAACAAAGGAGAAAAACCAGATAAAGATATTTTCCTATTTTCTTTTGTCAGGCACAGCTATTGGTCTTATCCTTGAAAAAATAGAATAATCCGCGGTAGCTCAATGGTAGAGTGGGTGGCTGTTAACCACTAGGTTACAGGTTCGAGTCCTGTCCGCGGAGCCAAATTTCTTTACGAACTAAATCTGACGGGTGAAAGGAGAGGATTTTTTGATTTTCTTTTTCTAAATTTTCTCTTCCAATCCTGCTACCCACCCCCAGCCGACCAAGACCTTCTTTGTGGGCTTCTAACTTATTGATTTTTAAGGAATAATAAAAATTAACCCTCAAGAGTTTCTTGGAATATTTTAGAGATTGAATTCTATTTTTAAAAGTAATATGGAATTCACCCTACTTTTATTCTTATCTATAACTAAAATAAAGGGTTAGCAAAAAACCTATTACTTATAGTATCTTCCATTACTTAGTGCAAAAATAGTATTTAAGAAATTTTGAATTCTAAATTTTGAATTTTGAATTGAAAAAGGTTAAGTTTTATAAAATTTTTCCCCTTTTAATTCAAAATTCAACATTCAAAATTCAAAATTTTATATAAAGTTTTCCTTAAGATTATCTAAACCCATACATTTTGTAAAGCGTTATGGAATTAACTATA
>JBFLYE010000099.1 GCA_040756715.1 bacterium | reverse complement strand
CTCTTAACCAAATTACCATAGCCGTTGTTTAGCTGTCCTATATACCTAGGCACAAAGGGACAAAGGCACAAAGAAAGCAAGTAATAAATAAACTCTCTCGTCTTTGTGCCTCTCTGCCTCTGTGCCTATTTCCCATTTTATTCTCACCTAGCTAAACACATACGAATTTTGTAATGTTGAATTTTGAATTAAAAGGGGAAAAATTTTATAAAACTTAACCTTTTTCAATCCAAAATTTAGAATTCAAAATTTCTTAAATAAACACAACCCCCTATCTATTTTTGCACTAAGTGATGGAAGATACTATAAATTGCACTCCTTTTTCTATTGCTTTGGTATAAGATCAGGACTGGGTGGAAGATCAGGGATTCTCTCTGTCCTTTGTCTTTTATTTCCTGCATTATCTTCTACCTCAATCCTTATGGGAATAATTGCTGGAGCATGTTTAGCTATAATAATGGTTTTTTGGTAAGTTCCCCTTGTCCAAACACTTATTTCCTTTCTCTCTTCTTGAATACCTTCTGTTACAGGAATGCTCTCTCCATCAATCTTTACATTCTTTATTCCCGATTCCTTGTCCTCTACCACTACCCTTATTATACTTCCCTTTACAATCTTAACACTTACAATCTTGGGAGGAAGGGAGTCATAATAGGGTGTCTCAATTGCCAGAGAAGCCTTATCTCCACCCTCAAACCAGGCAGAAACATTTATTTTATTTACACCCATGCTCATTACCGGTGGCTTAAAGTTTAAGGTATATGGTGGGTTGTCAAATCTGGTTAGCCTTTCCATAACAGAAAGAAATAAAGGGGATAATCCAGGGGTTGTGGGTGTTATATTAAGTATGAGATAGGGAATCTCTGAGACAAATAAACCAGGAATACTAAATAGATACCCAATGGTTGGAATTGGGGGTTTTACAGCAAGGGGAGAAATTGCTGTCCATACCTGGACAAAGCTTCCTAAGTCTGCCTCGCTGTCTGCACTTGGGTTCTGATCTACAATCCTTCCTTCCGCAATCATTGCGCTTTCCTTCTTTAAGATTATCTCAGAAAGCTTTAAGCCTATTCCTTCAAGCATAGCCTTTGCCTCCTCAATGCTTCTTCCTATAAGGTCTGGGACAATAACCTTGGGAGGAGGCCCACTTGAGATCAAAAGATCAACCGGGCTTTCCTTTTTGACCTCTGTTCCTGGATTTGGTCTTTGCCTTAAAACCTCATCCTTTGGTTTTGTGCTTGTTTGTTCAATAACCATACCAAGGGTAAGCCCTGCCTCCATTATTGCCTTTTTTGCATCAGCCCTTTGCATTCCAATAAGATCTGGAACAATACAGGGAGGGATTTCCAAGGCTATAACAAGATTGACGGATGTATTAGCCAAAACCTCACTTCCTCCAACGGGATATTGAGAAAGCACCTCATCTTTTGGTTTATCGCTCTCCTCTGCCCTTATTTCGCCTACCTTCAAACCAGCAGCAATAATATCGTTTTTTGCCTCATCAAGCATTTTTCCCATAAGATTAGGGACAGTTTTCATCTCTAGTGTTTTAATGGTAATATCTCCCTCTAATGAAACACTTGCCTCCTCATTCTCATTAACCGGTTTTTCTCCCTCTTTATCAGAATAGATATAGCCCCTTCCCTCCTTAAATCCACATCGTGTTTTTCCCTCCCAATCAACCAGGAGCCATACGGTTGTTCCACGAAGTCCCATAACCGCGGTGGGTGTATAGAATTTTGCCTCACTATCCTTTGTCTTTAGCCTCTCAAACCTTGCCTTTATCCCTCCCATCCAGAGCTTAAACCCTGACTTTCTGGTAAGCCCCTTTTCCAAAAGCTCTGTAATATCCATAATGGAATTCTCAGACATATTGATGGTTGAACCATCCGAGAGCTTAAGCTCTGCTTTGGAAGAGAATTTTGTCCTTATCCTATCTCCCATTGTAAGCTTTTGATAAAGCTTTGCCTTTTCCCAATCCTTTTTTCCTGAAAGCAAGGTTTCAACCTCGCCCTCAATATAGGAGATGGTTATCTCTCCCTTTTTCTCTCTTATCTCTGCCCATAGATATGGGCAAAGAAACCCTACACACAAAACAACTAACCACTTCTTCATCTTTTTCCTCCCTAATTTTTAATTAAATATAATCATCCATCCAAAAAATGTCAATTTATTTTTGATTTGATGTTATCAAATTTGACTTGAGAAAGAATTCATCCAATAACATCTATAATCCTCCCCCTTATTCCATTAGACACCATTTCTTCCTTTTTTTCCTCCTTTTCTTGCCTCTTTCTCCTTTTCTTTACAAACCCTCTTGTTGTCCTTTTTTCCTCTATCTTTATTCCCTGCCCACCTTTTTCAAGGGATTGGATGCCTGTTTCTTCCTCATGTATCTTTGTTTTATCAACCGATATTTGATGTTCCTGATGAACAATGGGTTGTTGCTGATGTAATTGTTGCTGGTAGCCCGATTGAACCTGTTGGGCTATGGTTATCTGAATATCTGCTGGCCCTGGCATTAGAGGAAGAAGAAAATAAGAAAAATTATTCCCAAAGAGGCAAATAAAATATAGCTTTGGATAAGGCCTGTTTGGATGAACCTTAATATCCTTCCCGAGCCTATTGTCAAAAATCCTGTTGCATTTGTCATCCCATCTATAATGTATAGGTCAAACCATCCGCTCAATGTAGATATAGCCTTGGTTAAAGCAATGATGCTCTTTCTATATATCTCATCAACCCAATATTTGTTGGTCAATAAATTTGAAATCATTGAAAACCTTTGGGTTATTTCTCGATTAGAAACAAGCTTTTTTCCATAAATGGCCCAGGAGATAAATATTCCAAAAAAAGCAAAGGCAACAGAAATAATGGTAATTAGCATGCTAGTTTCGCTATGATGACTGCCTTCGATGAATGAAGAAAATTTCTTTTCAAAAAAGCCTGATATAACAGAAAGAATAGCAAGAATTATCATTGGAATGGTCATTGTTAAAGGGGATTCATGTGAATGCCCTTTTTCGCTTCCACAAAAGACAACAAAGAATAGCCTGAATGTATAAAGGGAGGTCAGAAATACCGTGAATATTGCAAGGCTAAATAGAAAAAAGCTTTTCTCATAGACAACAGATAAAATCATCTCCTTAGAGAAAAATCCAGAGAGGGGTGGAATTCCAGAAAGGGCTAAACCACCACATAGAAATGTTATCCCTGTAATGGGCATTTTCTTAAAAAGGCCTCCACTATCCCAGATATTATTGGAATGGATGCTATGAATCACAGAGCCTGCACATAAAAACAACAGGGCTTTGAAAAATGCATGGGTTGTAAGGTGAAATGTCCCTGCCGTATAGCCTCCACAGCCCAATGCAAGCATCATATAGCCCAATTGCGAGAGGGTTGAATAGGCGATAATACGCTTTATGTCATTTTGTGCTATAGCAATTGTGGCAGAGAATATAGCGGTAAAGCCTCCGATAATGGCAATAGTATCCATTGCAGAGCAAGAGAGGAAGAATATTCCAAATAGCCTTGCCACAAGGTATACACCAGCCGCAACCATGGTTGCGGCATGGATTAAGGCAGAAACAGGGGAAGGACCTTCCATTGCATCGGGAAGCCAAACATGCAAGGGGAATTGGGCGCTCTTTCCAATCGCACCACAGAAGACAAGAATGCAAATTAAGGTTAAAACAGGGGATGAAATAAGCCCCTTCCCAATAATGCTTGAAATTTCTTTGAAATCAAATGTGCCACAAAGCTTAAATATAAGGAGGATGCCGATAAGAAAGCCAACATCGCCTATTCTGGTTGTAATAAATGCCTTTTTTCCTGCGCTTGCGGCAGATTCTTTATGATACCAGAATCCAATGAGCAAATAAGAACAGACACCAACCAGCTCCCAGGAGATAAACATCTGGACAAAGTTATTGGATAAAACAAGAAGAAGCATTGAAAAGGAAAATAAGGAAAGAAAGGCATAATACCTTGAAAATCCGGGGTCTCCCTGCATATACCCCCTTGAATATATTTGAATAAGGAGGCTTACCAAAGAGACAACAATAAGTATTATAATGGAAAGAGGGTCTATAATTGCACCTAAAGAGACTTGGGTTTCTCCGGTTATAAACCAGGGGAGTGTAAGGTTTATCGGGCTTGGGTTGTTAAAGAATAAAAGGGCAATCTTGCAAGATAGACAAAGGGAAGAAAATATAGCAAGGATTGAGATGTATGAGCTTAATCTTTTAAAACGAAGGGTGATTAAAGAAATAATGGCAAAAGAAAAGAAAGGAAAGAGAAGAATAAGATAAACTAAATTCATTGCTTTATCTTACAAAAGATAACCTATTTTGGTCAAGAAATTTATTTTCTACATAACACAAAAAAATAGACAAAAGTTATCTTATAGGCTATACTATATAAATAAGAAGTGAAATCTATAGAGTATGAGCTAGGAGGAAGAAGGCTTACCATTGAGGTAAATAAGCTGGCAAAGGCCGCAGATGGTTCATGCGTTGTAACCTATGGCGATACGGTTATCCTTGTTACAACAACCATAAGCAAGGAGGGAAGTGGCTCTGATTATTTTCCTTTGGTTGTTGATTATAGGGATAAGTATTATGCGGCAGGAAGATTCCCTGGGGGGTTTATAAAAAGGGAGGGTGCACCAAGGCCAGAAGAAATCCTTTCAGCAAGGCTTATTGATAGGTCAATTAGGCCCTTGTTTGATAATGATATCAGAAATGAGCTTTATATCTATGCCACTGTCTTATCAATAGATGGCGAAAATGACCCAGATATACTAGGCATCCTTGGCACATCCTCTTGCTTAATGGCAGGCTCTTTTCCCTTTGATAAGGGTCCTGTTGCCGCGGTAAGGATTGGAAAGATAAAAGATAGGCTTATACTTAACCCTACATTTGAGGAGAGAAAAGAGGGTAAATTTGATGTTGTTATTGCAGGTTGTAAGGATAAAATTACTATGATTGAGGCTGGTTGCAAGATAGTCCCTGAGGAAGAAATATTAGAGGCTATTGAGTTTGGAAAGGGCTATATAAATACCCTCATTGACCTCCAAAAGGAATTAAAAGAAAAGGAGAAGATAACCATTATAAAGGAGATTCATAGGGAAGAAGTAGAAAAAAAGATAAGGGAGCTTTATTACGAAAGAATAAAGGATAAGGCTATAGATATAGATAAGATATGGGATGAAATAGGTCCCTCCTTGGAAAATGGGACAAAAAAGGAGGTAAAATATTTCTTTGAGAAGATAGAGAAGGAAATAATAAGAAAGAAAATTATTGATGAGGGAATAAGGGAGGATGGAAGAAGGCTAGATGAGATAAGAGACATAGCTTGCGAGGTTTCTGTATTGAAAAGGACGCATGGTTCAGCCATATTTACCAGGGGAAAAACCCAGGCTATGGCAATAACAACGCTTGGAACCACGGAGGATGAGCAAATAATAGATGAGATAGAGGGAAAGTGGTTCAAGAAATTTATGCTTCATTATAATTTCCCACCCTATTCTACAGGTGAAGCAAAGCAAATGAGAGCACCTGGAAGAAGGGAGATTGGACATGGTGCATTGGCAGAAAAAGCCCTTTTGCCTGTTATTGCAAATGACAATTCTTTTCCATATACCATTAGGGTTGTCTCTGAGATATTGGAATCAAATGGCTCTACATCTATGGCATCTGTCTGCTCTGGCTCCCTTTCCCTTATGGATGCAGGCGTTCCAATCTTAGACCCTGTTTCTGGAATAGCCATAGGTCTTATAGAAGAGGATGGAAAAAGGGCTATATTTTCAGATATAACAGGCCTGGAAGACCATATAGGGGATATGGATTTTAAAACAGCAGGAACAAAGGATGGACTAACCGCCATTCAGATGGATACAAAGCTTTCAGGTATAACCCTAGAAACTATAAAGGAAATTTTTGAGCAAGCAAAGAAAGGAAGGCTCTTTATTTTGGATAAGATGAATAGCGTCCTATCAAAGCCCTCTCCTAAGATTTCTCAATACGCACCAAAGGTTGTGATTATAAATATAAGGCAGGATAAAATTAAAGACCTAATAGGCCCTTCGGGAAAAAATATCAAAAAGATAATCGAGGTTACCCAAGCAAAGATTAAGGTAGAAGACGATGGCAAGGTTTCTATCTTTCATCCTGAACAAGAAAAGCTAAATGAAGCCCTTGATATGGTAAGGTATTTTACCGAAGAAGTAGAGGTTGGAAAGGTTTATAAAGGAAAGGTAATGAGGGTGGTTAACTTTGGTGCATTTGTTGAGATTTTGCCAGGTCAAGAAGGGCTTGTCCACATCTCTGAGCTGGAACATTATAGGGTAAAGGAAGTTAAGGATGTTGTAAAGGAAGGCGATGAGATAAGCGTTAAGGTTATAAACATTGATAATCAGGGAAGGATAAATCTTTCCAAGAAACAAGCAATATAATAAGAGCAACCATGACCGAAAACTACCAAAAATTTACCTTTGAAAATGAAATAACCTTTATTTGTGAAAGCGTTCCCTATGTAGAATCAGCCACAATAGGTGTATGGGTAAGCACAGGCTCGGTTTTTGAGGAAGAAAAAGAAAATGGAATCTCTCATTTTATTGAACACCTTCTCTTTAAAGGGACAAAAAAAAGGTCTGCAAGGGAAATCTCAGAAACCATTGAGGGATTAGGTGGAGAGCTAAATGGATTTACTGGAAAGGAATATTCCTGTTATTATGCAAAGCTTCCCTCTAAGCATATTGAAAAAGCTATTGAGCTTCTTTCTGATATTATAAACAATTCGCTCCTTAAAAAAGAAGATATAGAGATGGAAAGGAATGTTATTTTAGAAGAAATTGCAAGGTATGAAGATACGCCAGAGGATGAGATTCACGATTTACTAATCAAAGGAAGCTTTTCAGGTCATCCCTTAGGAAGACCAGTTATTGGAAAAAGAGAGACCCTTTCTTTAATGGATAGGGAGGGAATTTTAGAATTTTACCAGAGGTTTTATACCCCAAAAAGAATGCTCATTGCTATTTCTGGAAATGTCAATTTTGAAAAGGCAAGGGAATTTGTCTTCAGATATTTTTCAAAAGGAAAAGATAGGGATTCAGAAAAACAAATTCCCATCCCTACTATTCAATCCTCTATAATCAATAAGGAAAAGGATACAGAACAGGTTCATTTCTGCATAGGAACAAGGGGGCTTCCGCTCACAGATGAAAAAAGGTTTGTTTTAAGTATTCTTAACACAATATTGGGTGGTGGTATGAGCTCAAGGCTATTCTACGAGATACGAGAAAAAAGGGGTCTTGCTTATGCTATTTATTCCTATCCCCAATCATTCAGGGATTGTGGGCTTTTCGCTGTATATTGTGGGGCATCAAAGGCTAATTACAAGAAGGCAATTTCCCTTATTATGGATGAATTCAAAAAGATAAAGGTAGAAGAGGTAAAAGAAAAAGAGCTTAATAAGGTAAAGGAGCAAATAAAAGGGGCTTTTCTTTTAAGCTTAGAGAATACAGCAAATAGGATGGAAAGATTGGCAAAGCAGGAGGCATATTTTAAGAGGCAATTTAGCATAGATGAAATTATTAAAATGATTGATGAGGTATCTTCAAAAGACATTTTAGATTTGGCAAATAGCATCTTTTTACCATCGCAATATTCCTTTGCATTTATTGGTCCTATAAAAAAGAAAGAACTCTCATTAGTTGTAAACATTTTTTGAGGTTGTCTCCCTTCCCTTTTTTTTAGCACCATTTTTATCCTGGATAATCGCCCAGGTAATAAAATCCTTTATTTATACGATAAAGCATCACAAATTTAATGCAAGAACCCTATTTAGAACAGGTGGCATGCCAAGCAGCCATTCAGGAGGAAGCGTTGCCTTAACAGTGGCAATTGGAAGAACAGAGGGATGGACATCTTCTTTATTTATCATAGCCCTGGTTTTTACATTTATCATTATGAATGATGCGGCATCGGTAAGGAGGTCATCTGGACAACAGGCAAGGATTTTAAATAAAATGATTGAGGATGGAAGGATAGATATGGAAAGGGTAAAGGAGTTTTTAGGTCATAGCCCAATTGAGGTTATTGCTGGCGGAATTCTTGGCATAATTGTTGCTATAATTTTAACATGAAGATTGTCTATTCCCCACATTATTATGCGAATATAGGAAGCCATGTTTTTCCTATGGAGAAATATAGGCTTGTGGTAGAAAAGCTTATAGAGAATGGGATAATTCTAAAGAGGGATATAGTTCCACCACCACCCGCAGATATTGAAACCCTTCTTCTTGTGCATAGTCCATCATATATAGATAAGTTAAAGAGGGGAGCATTGTCTCATCAAGAGGAATCTATCCTTGAACTTCCATATTCAAGGGAGCTTTTTAGTGCATTTCAATATGCCTGCGCTGGAACATTACTTGCGGGAAGGCATGCTTTAGAGCAAAGGATTGGAATAAATATTGGTGGGGGATTTCACCATGCATTTCCTGACCATGGCGAGGGATTTTGTATGCTAAATGATATTGCTGTTTGTATAAAGGCTTTAAAAGAGGAAAAAAAGATAAAACAAGCCCTTGTTTTTGATTGTGACCTCCATCAGGGGAATGGAACAGCCGCCATATTTGCAAAGGAAAGATGGTCTATTTTTACATATTCTATACATCAGGATAAGATTTATCCTTTAATTAAACAAAGAAGTAGTTTAGATGTAGCCCTTCCAAATGGAACATCTGATGAAGAATATCTTTCCATTATAAGCTCTGATCTTCCTCAGATAATTGAGAGGTTTTGTCCAGATTTTATTATATATGTAGCGGGAGCAGACCCATATTATGATGACCAGTTGGGTGCTTTAAAGCTTACAATGGATGGTTTGATAAAAAGGGATGAGATAGTATTAGAAAATGCGAAAAAAAGAAATATTCCCATTGTAATTGTTCTGGCTGGAGGTTATGCCCATAAGCTTGAAGATACGGTCTTAATTCACTATAATACTATAAAGAAAGCGATTGAGATATTTAGCTAAAGCCGGGATGGTGGAATTGGCAGACACGTACGTTTGAGGGGCGTATGGGGAAACCTATGGGGGTTCAAGTCCCCCTCCCGGCAGAATGATAAAACTAAAGTTGATGATAAATAATGGCTAATAGAGAAACAAAAGAGAAAAGAAGGGGACTTGAAGCCAGCCGAACGCCGACCTTATGGGAGGATAAAGTGAGGCTGGCCGCGAACGAGAGATTTTGTTAGGCGAAGAAGGAGCAAAGCGACTGATGAGCCTTAGAAAATCCGAAGTTCACAAGTCCCCCTCCCGTCATAAAAAACACCTACTCTTTTATATCAAGGAATATGTATGTGTTTAGCTGTTTTAAAATTTATTCACCTTTTAAGAAATTTTGAATTCTAAATTTTGAATTTTGGATTGAAGGTTTAAGTTTTATAAAATTTTTTCCCTTTTAATTCAAAATTCAACATTCA
>JBFLYE010000098.1 GCA_040756715.1 bacterium | reverse complement strand
AAAACTTAACCTTTTTCAATTCAAAATTCAAAATTTAGAATTCAAAATTTCTTAAAAGGTGGATGAATTTTTAACAGATAAACACAACCCTATCTATTTTTGCACTAAGTAATGGAAGATACTATAATACGGTCTGCTAACTTCTTTTCTTTTGTCTTCTCATAAGACCTTTTAATTTGTCCCTATCCTCATCCTTAAGAAATTTTGCCATTCTACCTATTTATTCGCCATTTTTACAAATTCCTTAAGAGATAATTTTCTTACTTGAAATTCAATTGATTTTCAGCTCTGACAATTGGGGCAGAAATAGGTTCCCCTGCCTTGCAAGGTAATTCGTTTAATTGGTGTTTGGCAAACAGGGCAGGGGTTGTTTTCCCGACCATAGACCTTGTGATATTTTACATATTCACCGGGCTTTCCCGATAATTGCAAATATTGGTCTACCGATGAGCCCTTATATTCTATTGCCTCGTTTAATACCTCAAGTATTTCTTTAAATAATGCCTCTTTCTCCTTTTCCGAAAGGGTTTGGGCAATCCTTTCGGGATGTATTTTAGCCCGAAAGAGGGCTTCTGTCGCATAAAGATTGCCAATGCCTGAGATAAATGTCTGGTCCATAAGCAGGGGTTTTATTTTGATTTTCTTTTTAGAAAGCATTTCTTTAAATTGCTCTAAGCTTAAATCAAATGGTTCTTTTCCCAATTCCTCAATAAACTTAAATTTACGCCAATCATCTATCATCCTTATTTCACCCAAAAGCCTTCGGTCATTAAAATCCAATATCTTACCATCGCCCAATTTAAAGCTTACCCTTGCTTCTTTAGCATTTCCTGGATAGATAAGCTGGCCAGTTAATTTTAGATGAATGGTTAAAAATTTATTAGAGGATAATTCTAAAATTAGAAGCTTGCCCTTCCTTAAAACATTTTTTATCGCAGTATTCTTTAGGCTTCTTATAAATTCCTCTTTTTGAGGCTCCTTGATAACCTTAGGGTTATTGACGATAATCTCTACTATTTCTTTACCCAAGACTACCTTTTCTAATTCCCTCTTTATGGTCTCTACCTCTGGCAATTCAGGCATTGGTAAATTTTATATCAAATTATTTCTTTTTTTGCAAGAAGTTGTATTATGAAAAATTGCATTAAAGCAAAAAGACATTATTTAACTTTTAATGTTCCAATGCAGTAGATACCTAAATCCTAAATCCTTATTTATGGCACCTTACATAATGATTTCCCATTTTCTTTATTTCTGGGGCTTCCTTTTCACAAAGGCTGGTTTTCTCTTTGCACCTTGAATAGAACCTACAGGGTTTATTCTCCAAAATTTCCATATCACTTATAGAAGAAAAAGGTTTTCCCTTTTTCGGGATGCTATCAATAAGGGCTTTTGTATATGGATGGAAAGGATTGTCAAATATTTCAAGGCAGGAAGCTGATTCAATGATTTCTCCAGAATATATAACATAGACATAATCTGCCATTTGGGCAATTATGGAAAGGTCATGGGTAATGAGAAGGATGGCAATTTCAAGTTCTTCTTTAAGATTGTGCAAGAGGTTCATTATTTGTGCCTGAATTGTTGTATCAAGTGAAGATGTTGGCTCATCGGCAATGAGAAGCTTTGGATTTCCCGAGATTGCCTGGGCAATCATTATCCTCTGACACATCCCACCTGAAAATGAATGGGGATATTCATTTAGCCTTATCTTTTGTATTCCAACCTTCTTAAGAAGCCCTTCTATTCTTTCTTCTACCTCCTTTTTTGAGATGTCTAAATGGCTAATTATTGTCTCTTTTATCTGCTCTTTAATGGGAAATAATGGGTCAAGGGAGGAGACAGGGTCTTGAAAGATAATACCTATCTCGCATCCCCTTATTTTGTTAATTTCCTTCTCTTTCAAAAGGAAGAGGTTTTTTTCTTTGTAGCTAATTTCTCCCGATGCATTCGCATCCTTTGGAAGAAGCCCCATTATAGATAGGGCAATGGTTGTCTTTCCCGAGCCACTCTCTCCGATAAGACCAACGGTTTCCTTCTCAAGGATATTAAGGCCTGCATTTCTTACCACATGGGTTTTTCCGTAAGAAACATTAAGATTTTTTATGGAAAGCAAAGGATTCATATTATAACAATCTCCTCATAGAGCATAACTCCATAAAGCTCCCAAACCCTTCTTTTTATAAATCTTATCAATTGGAGAATATCTTCTGCCTTTGCCTGGCCTCTATTTTCAATAAAGTTTGCATGCTTTAGGGAAACAATTGCATCTTTTATAGACCTTCCCTTCAATCCTGCCTTTTCAATAAGCTCTCCGGCAAATTTTCCCTCCGGATTCTTGAATATACAGCCTGCTGTTTGCTTTGAAATAGGCTGGGTTTCCCTTCTTTTACTTAAAACGCTTGCTATTTTTTCATCAATCCTCCACCGCGCATCTTCTTTTAGAGAAAACAAGGCTTCAAGGATTATTGTGTCTTTTAAGCTGCTTCCCCGATAGAAAAAGTTTATATCCCTTACCCTCCTTTCATTTCCATCCCTGTCCATAACAACAACGGACTTGACATAATCTCCAATTTGTGTTCCAAAGGCACCGGCATTTCCAAAGATAGCACCACCCACTGCACCAGGAATTCCAGCAAGGTTTTCTAATCCAGAAAGGGAAAAACCCTGGCAATAGCTTATAAGGGAGGGAAGGGAAGCTCCACTGCCAGCTTTAACTTCTATGCCTTGTCTCTCTATATTTTTAAAATCACCATCCAATTTTATTACCATCCCCCTAACACCCTCATCCTTTATCAATGTATTTGTTCCACCGCCCAGAAGAAAAATGGGAATATCTTTCTCCTTTGCAAATTGCAAAACCTTTTTTAATTCTTCTTTATTTGATGGGGTTGCAAACCACCTTGCCCTTCCTCCCACCTTTAGGGAGGTGTATTCTCTCATAGGGATGTTTTCTTTAATTAGACTATCCATTGTTTATCTTTTCCAGAGAATATGGTTGTTAATATATTCTCGTTGTTTGGCTGCTTCGGGGTCATAACGATAAATTCCCTTTTTAACCTTTATTAAAAATCCGCTTTCGTGCAGATTTCTAATTGACCTCCAAGTATCCCTTGGTTTTTTGTTGTAAAGCTGTTTATATCGTGCTTCTACCCAATCAACCACAGGGCCATGTGGCATATCCTCTTTTGGGTGGGCTTTAAAATATTCAATTAACCAATCCTTGATTGTTTTTCTTTTTTTCTTCATAAAACAAAGCCGTTTGGTTAATTTTTGCTTCTTGTTTTAATCGTTTTATCGCCAAATCGCAGTATGTACTTCTTTGTCTATCTTCCATCCTAGTTTTCAGAGTTAACGGGGTGAACGGGATTTGTGAACTTCAGATTTTCTAAGGCTCTTCGGTCGCTTTGCTCCCTCATAGCCTAACAAAATCTCTTGTTCGCGGCCAGCCTCACTTCATCCTCGCACTTGCTCGGCGTTCGGCTGGCTTCAAATCCCTTTCTCCACTCCATAATTCTTCTTACAATCATATTCTTTTTCCCTCTTCAATTTTTTCTACACCGGGGTGAACGGGATTTGAACCCGCGATCTTCAGATTGACAGCCTGATGTGTTAACCTGGCTACACCACCACCCCATATAATAAAATTTGAAGTGATGAGCTTTAAGTTATCTATGGGCGAAGCAGGATTTGGCGCCCTCCACTCACTTCGTTCGTTGAGGGTCGGCCACCCGCACCGCTATTGATGCTCCCATAAGGTCGCATCGCGGTGCTCCCTTCAAATCCTGCCTCTTGTTTCCCATATTAAGCATCTCTTTACGCTAAATCTTTCTTTCTGGCTTTTCTCTTCCATTGGGCGAAGCAGGATTTGAACCTACGACTTCCTGCGTGTAAGGCAGGCGCTCTCCCGCTGAGCTATTCGCCCCTTACCACGGCAATCTTTCCTGTCCTTACAACCTCAATTATCCCATAAGGATTAAGCAGCTCAATAAAGGCACTAATCTTTCCCTCATCGCCTGTGGTCTCAATGGTTAAACTCTTTGTTCCCACATCAACAATCTTTGCCCTGAAAATATCAATTATCTCCATAATCTCGGTTCTCTTTTCTCCCTTTACCTTAATAAGGACAAGCTCCCGCTCAACATGCTCTTTATGGGTAAGGTCGGAAACCTTTAAGGTATTAATAAGCTTATTTAATTGCTTCTCAATTTGCTCAATTATCTTATCCTCTCCATGGGTTACAATCGTCATCCTTGAGAGGGTTGGGTCATCTGTCGGCGCTACACACAAGGAATCAATATTATAACCCCTTCCAGAGAATAGCCCTGCAATCCTTGCCAATACCCCAAACTTATTTTCAACCAAAACAGAAATTATGTGTCTCATTGTAATTTATTTTAGTGATTAGCTATTAACCTAATTAGTATAAGTTAAAAGGCAATGAATTTGCAACAACCATTTAAAACATACAAAAAATTCTTTACAAAAAGACCTTTTTTAAGCTATACTTTCTCAAAAAATGAGTAGAGTATGTGATCTTTGCGGAAAAAAGCCTTTGGTGGGAAATTCTGTTTCCCATTCAAATAGAAAGACAAAGAAAAGGCAGATGCCAAATCTTCATCCTACAAGAAGGGTAATACAGGGAACAAGCCTTAAGCTTAAGGTTTGCACAAAATGCCACAGGCGATGGCTTACAGGATAGGGGTAATTCCTGGTGATGGCATAGGCCCTGAGGTCTGTAAAGAGGCATTGAAAGTTTTGGGGGCGGTTGCATCTTCTTGCAAGATTAAGTATGAGATTATTGAATACCCCTTTGGTGGCGAATATTACCTTTCAAAAAAAGAGGTTCTTCCCGAAGGAATTATTGAGGAATTAAAAGGGCTTTCTGCAATATTTCTTGGTGCGATTGGACATCCGGATGTCCCTCCTGGAATATTAGAAAAGGGGCTTCTGCTTAAAATAAGATTTGGGCTTGACCAATACATAAATTTAAGGCCAGTAAAGCTGTATCAAGGGGTAAATACACCTCTTAAGGACAAGGAGCCAAAGGATATAGACTTTGTTGTTGTCCGTGAAAATACAGAGTGTGTTTATGCTGGAATGGGTGGTGTTTTAAGGGATGAGGTTGCCATTGAAAATATGGTCTACACAAGAAAAGGGATTGAAAGGTGTATTAGATATGCCTATAATCTTTCCAGAATTAGGAGAAAAAAGCTTACATTGGTTGATAAATCAAATGTCCTTGTCTTTGGACATGGATTATGGAAAAAAATCTTTAAAGAAATAGGTGGTGAATTCCCCGATGTAGAGCGAGACCATGCATATATAGATGCTATGTGTATGTGGATGATCAAGAATCCAGAATGGTTTGATACGGTTGTAACCTGCAATCTATTTGGGGATATAATCACGGATTTGGGTGCTATAATTCAAGGTGGAATGGGTGTTGCCGCGGGTGGAAATATAAACCCAGATGGTGTTTCTATGTTTGAGCCAATACATGGTTCTGCCCCAAAATATGCGAAGAGAAGCATTGCAAACCCTATTGCGGCTATTCTGGCTATGGGAATGCTTCTTGAAAATTTAAATGAAATTGAGGCAGCTAAAAGGATTGAAAATGCTGTTGCTCTTGTTTTGGCATCGGGAAAAATAAAGGATATGTCTGCAGGTAAGATGGGTCTTTCCACATCAGAAATAGGAGACCTTATCTCAGAGGCAATATGAAAATTTTATTCTATTCTGGTGCTCTGGTGTTAGTAGTAGGCTGCTTTGCTGCTCTTTATGCAGAGGAGGGAACAACCACAATTTCTCCATCAGAGCTAATAATTACAGGTTCTGATAAATCCTCTTTTGAATGGAAGGAGGAACCAGCCGAGGTAGAGCTCTCATTTCCTTTAATGAAGGTTCCAAAGCCAAAAACAATAGAAAAAGAAAAGGAGAAGATAAGGCTTGATATAAAAAAGGAGGAGGGGTTTAAAATAAAAGAGATATTTCCCCAATTCTTGAAAGAGGAAAGCCTTCCACGGATAAAAATATCTATTGGAAATTATAATTTCCTTTCAAGCTCTATCCTCTTTGCAAAGGAGAAGGAAAAACTTGCAGGTTCTCTTGAAGTAGAAAGGGAAAGAAGGGGAGGGTTTTCCTGGCAAAACAAAAATGATTTTCATTCGCAAAATAAGGATAAAATAGATCTTCTTTTAGGTATGGCCTTTAATGAAGCAAGAATTACCGTTCCATTTTCCTTTCTTAATGAGGAGGTTTTTCTTCCATATGAGAATAGACAGGAGAAAAGGGAAAGGTTAAATTTTGAGCTAGGATATGAAACTCCTTTTTACAACAACCTTGTATTTTCTGGAAATATTTGGGA
>JBFLYE010000097.1 GCA_040756715.1 bacterium | reverse complement strand
CTATAGTTAATTCCATAACGCTTTACAAAATGTATGTGTTTAGATAATCTTAAGGAAAACTTTATAAAATTATGAATTTTGAATGTTGAATTTTGAATTAAAAGGGAAAAAATTTTATAAAACTTAACCTTCAATTCAAAATTCAAAATTTAGAATTCAAAATTTCTTAAAAGGTGGATGAATTTTTAAACAGATAAACACACACTATCTATTTTTGCACTAAGTGATGGAAGATACTATATGTGCTTGGCTCTGTGGTAGGCCCACATCCATATCCAATTTGTGAGGAAAATTAAAAATAAAATTCAATGAGTAGTCAAAAAGTAAGTTTTGAAGGGGAAAAAGAATTCCAAGAAGCAATCTTACAGGAAAAAACAAAAGGGACTTCTGATCTAGAAATTGGTCAAAAATATGGGGTTACATTTAGGTATATTGAGAAGCTAATAACCAAAACACAGGGGGTTAATATTAGTCTTTTAAAGGTTTCTAAAAAAGCAAGAACACTTTATCCAAAAGATTTTAAGGAAGAACAAACCACTGTCTGGAGTTTTAAACAAAGGGGTAATTGGGCAACTCATAGTGGAGAATATAGAGGGAATTGGTCTCCTTATATCCCAAGAAATATTATTCTTAAATATTCAAAACCTGGTGAATTGGTTTTAGACTATTTCTGTGGTGCAGGAACAACAGCTGTAGAATGTAAGCTTTTAGGAAGAAGGTGTATAGCCCTTGATATAAACGATAAAGCTATTGAGCTGGCAAAAAAAAATGTAAATTTTAACATAGAGCCCCATCTGTCAGGATTTATTGAGGATAAAATTCATCCTCAAGTCTATGAACCAGAGTTGTTGGTTGGCGATGCCAGGGATTTATCTTTTTTGCAAGATAGCTCTATAGATCTAATCTGTGCCCATCCTCCTTATGCAAATATTATTCATTATACTTCCTCTAAAGAAAGGGATTTATCATTTTTTGATATAGACGATTTCTTAAAAGAGATGTCAAAAGTTTCAAAAGAAAGTTTTAGGGTGCTAAAGCCTGGTAGACAATGTGCGATTTTGATAGGAGACACCCGTAGGCAAAAACATGTGATTCCTTTGGGTTTTAAACTAATAAATGTTTATTTGAATGCAGGTTTTAAATTGAGAGAGCTTGTTATCAAACGACAGCATAATTGCAAGACAACAGGATTTTGGTATGAAAATAGTATTAAGTATAATTTTCTTCTTTTAGGACATGAGTATCTACCAATTTTTGAAAAACCTAGAACACATAGTCTTTTATATGTAAGAGATAACTACGATTTAATTAGCCCTAGCCCACAGAAACTATCTTTTAAGAGAAAATTAGATAAGCTTGAAACTACAACAGTCTGGATATTGCCAAAGAAGAATTTTGAAGAACAATTAAACAAGAATGTAATTGATAGATACTCAAACAAAGATGGATGTTTAGTTATAACCTTTATTTCCCATAATAAGAGAGATACCAAATTTACTGAAAGAAAGGAGCAAAAGAGAAAAGGATTACTTTTTATTAAGTCCCCATTTTTGAGCAATGCTTCTTCTAGCTCAAACATTGAATCTTATTTAAGGGGGATAAAAGAAATTGTAAACAGAGAATTACCTAGTGTAAGAAAAGGTGGGTTTTTGGCAATCCAAACACAAGATGTAAGAATAGATGGGTATGTAGAACCCATTGCTAAAAGATTAGTAGATATGCTGACGCTTAAGAATTTATGGCTTAAGGAAATCATAGTTGTTACTCAAGAGGGAACAAATTCAAAAGGAGTGGATATAAGGGGCTATTTAAAAATAACCCATCAGCATTTACTTATTTATGAGATAAAAAATGAAGAATCTTTTTAGGCTGTTAAGAACAATCTATTACTATCTGGAATCCTCTTATAAAATATGGAAAATCAGACGATTGCAAGAGGATGATCTTGTTTATACAACAGGTGGGAATGTGTGTTTTGAGGTTTATCCCGGCACCAAACAACAATCTCCTTATGATTTTATTGTAAAATTTAGAGAGCCAAAGAAACGACAAAGAACGCCTGCCCATGTTCATTTGATTGTTGAGATGTATGTTAAACACGCTTATAATCCATCACTGACTTTAAAATTAAAAGACCATATTTTAGCAATGCTCAATCAGATTAAACCTGTAAATTCTTTTCCTCCATGTCTTCAATTTTTCAAACCCGAACACATTGAGCCCTTTAAGGAATTAGATAAAGTTGGAGAATTCACGGTTGAATTCTTGCTTGTTGCAATAGAACTCGTAGCAATACAGGAAAAAACTAATTATCCAACAGGAACCGTAACCGAGAATCTATATAAGAATTTTGGAGTTAAAGATAGGTTTTCAGTTATTCAAGGAGCGATATGGAAAGGTAGGAAGTGATAAAAATGCAAAAGCTTCCCAATAAAAAGGGATATTTCAATGGCTTGGGCGGAAGGTTCATTCCCGAGACCCTTATCTTTGCTCTGGATGAGCTTCTTAAGGCATATTTAAAGGCAAAAAAAGACAAGGGATTTCAGAATGAGCTAAAAAGGT
The DNA here is from genome assembly GCA_040756715.1 of bacterium. NCBI lineage: Bacteria > bacterium. The sequence goes on along the minus strand of JBFLYE010000097.1, from coordinate 539 downwards.
TGCTTAAGCTCTATGCGGGAAGACCAACCCCGTTATACTTTGCAGAGAAGCTTACCAAAAAGCTGGGTGGTGCAAAAATATACCTAAAGAGGGAAGACCTTTGTCATACCGGAGCACACAAGATAAACAACACAGTTGCTCAGGTTTTGCTTGCAAAATATATGGAGAAAAAAAGAATAATTGCCGAAACAGGTGCAGGTCAGCATGGCGTTGCAACCGCAACCGCATCTGCTATGCTTGGCTTAAAATGTGAGGTCTATATGGGAACAGAGGATATGAGGAGGCAGAAGCCAAATGTTACTAGGATGGAGATGCTTGGGGCAAAGGTAAATCCTGTGGCAGGTGGCTCAAAAACCTTAAAGGATGCGATAAATGAGGCATTGAGGGATTGGGTTACTAATGTTAAGACAACATACTATAGTTAATTCCATAACGCTTTACAAAATGTATGTGTTTAGATAATCTTAAGGAAAACTTTATAAAATTATGAATTTTGAATGTTGAATTTTGAATTAAAAGGGAAAAAATTTTATAAAACT
>JBFLYE010000096.1 GCA_040756715.1 bacterium | reverse complement strand
TTTAAGTAAAATAGAGAATATTAGGTAATTTTTTGTCAAGTGCAAAATATGTAGTGCCGAAAAAATTGGGCCTTAGATTTAGTATTAGAGCCAATTTTCAAATTTAGTGGCGAAAATGACTTGTCAATCACAAAAACAGCCCATATTTTTGCCCAGGGAAACCTTGCAAAATCCTATGTCCAATCTACCCACCAAAAAGCAAAATCAATACACTACCAATTATAGTATCTTCCATTACTTAGTGCAAAAATAGATAGGGTTGTGTTTATCTGTTAAAAATTCATCCACCTTTTAAGAAATTTTGAATTCTAAATTTTGAATTTTGAATTGAAGGTTTAAGTTTTATAAAATTTTTTCCCTTTTAATTCAAAATTCAACATTCAAAATTCATAATTTTATAAAGTTTTCCTTAAGATTATCTAAACACATACATTTTGTAAAGCGTTATGGAATTAACTATAGTAGAAACTGGAGTATTATTTTTGCTTAAGGGAATTTAAAGGTTGACATATCATATATCATAGTATTAATAATATGTAATATGAGGAGGTGAATACAATGAAGACATTAAATGCTTTAACCGTAAGAAAAAGGTTTGGAAGTGTAATTGATGAGGTATATACCAAAAAACACCCTATTGTTATCTCCAGGGTTAATAAGCCTTTAGTAGCAATGATTCCTATAGAGGACTATAAGGAAAAATATGAAGGAGAAGGGAAAGAGAGACAACTTCAATTAACTGCCAAAAAGATTGATCAATGGAGAAAAGAGCACCGGGAAGAACTCAAAGGCATAGACACTACTTCAATAATTCGCCAGATGAGGGAAGAAGGATGATTTTTTTGGATGCCTCGGTAATTATGAAATGGCTAATTGAGGAGGAAGGAAGTGAATTATCTTTAGCTTTAATGGATAGTCATATTAGGGGTAAGGATAAGATGCTATCCCGGAGCTATTGTTTTATGGTACGTGTTTAGCTTCTCTCTTAACCAAATTACCATAGCCGTTGTTTAGCTGTCCTATATACCTAGGCACAAAGGGGCAAAGGCACAAAGAAAGCAAGTAATAAATAAACTCTCTCGCCTTTGTGCCTCTGTGCCTTTGTGCCTATTTCCCAATTTTATTCTCACCGAGCTAAACACATACGTTCTCTTTGCTTCATTTATTATTAAATCCTCAAGTTCAGTCTTGGTTTTCCTTGGGAAGAATGTTTAGGTCTCTTTGAAAAATCCTTTAAAGGACCATCTCTTCCCCTTCTTACTGTCTGTCTTGATATTCCTAATATCAAAGCCCTTTCAATAATCTCTTTGTTTTGTATTTTTTCTTTCCTTAAGGTGGTAAGTATGTCTATACCCATCTGGACGTACAAAAAATCAATTCTTGGCAAAACCAAAGGAGATTTGTTATGCTTTTATAAAAAAGAGATGCAACCTAAAAAGCCATCTTATGCCAAACAATTAAAGGCAGTTTCTAAGGTAAGTGAGGCTATTGTTTCTAACCTTTATTTAGAAGATATCCTTTCTCTCATCACCACTGTGACCGCAGAGGTAATGGGTTCCCGGATATGCTCTATAATGCTTGTGGATTCCGAAAAGCAAGAATTGGTTATACGGGCAACCCATTCTATTAGTAAGGAGTTTTACGAGGCATATAATCAAAAACCAGCTCTAAAAATAGGAGAAGGGATTGCAGGAAAAGTGGTTGCCGAAAATCGTCCTATAGCGGTGAGGGATGTAACAAAAGAAAAAGATTATAAATATAAGGAGATGGCCAAAAAAGAGGGGTTGGTTTCTTTGCTCTGCGTTCCTTTATGTGTTAAGGGAAAGGTAATCGGAGCTTTGACCAGCTATACCTCTAGTCCCCATAAATTTACCAAAAGCGAAATTGATACCTTAACCACTGTGGCAAATCAAGCAGCAATAGCGATTGAAAATGCCAATTTGATGGTTAAAACCAAAATTATTCAGGAAGAATTAGAGACCAGAAAGCTGGTTGAGAAAGCAAAAGGTATTCTGATGAAAGAATGCTCTCTTTCAGAAGAAGAGGCTTATAAAAGGATTCAGCATCAATCAATGAATATGCGCAAATCTATGCGAGAAATTGCGGAGGCAATTATTCTGACTAAAGAGATTGAGAAAAATGTTTTGACAAAATTTTAATCTTATGCTATCATTTTTCGTAATCTGATACAATGGAGTAGTAGAGAAAATTAAATTTAGACAAGGGTGTCAAAAAAAGGCACCTTTTTGTTTTTTAAGGTGCAAGGAGGAAAAGATGAATTTACAACAACCAAATGCGAATGATGCAACCCAGACATCTAATCGCTCAAGGAGCGTAGTGCCATCAAGTGGGTTGTGTAGCAGATGTATCGATGGCTGTAAGGGGAATTGCGAGGTATTCAAAGCAAGCTTTAGGGGTAGGGAGGTAATCTATCCAGGGCCATTTGGCGAGATAACCGCAGGGGGAGACAAAAATTATCCTATTGATTACTCCCACCTTAATATTCAAGGCTATGCTTTGGGAGCAAAGGGTCTACCTCAAGGTGTGGCAGGAAACCCTGATACTGCAACCTTTCCAGCGGTAAACACCGAAACCGAATATGGCTGGGAGATTAAGGTTAAAATGCAGGTTCCTATTTTTACCGGGGCCCTTGGTTCAACGGAAATTGCTCGTAGGAATTGGGACCACTTTGCGGTTGGTGCAGCAATCAGTGGCGTAACATTAGTCTGTGGAGAGAATGTTTGTGGTATTGACCCACAATTGGAATTAGATGCCAATAAGAAGATTGTTAATGCCCCGGATATGGATAGAAGGATTGAAATCTATAAACGCTATCATCGCGGCTATGGTGAGATATTGGTTCAGATGAATGTAGAAGATACACGCCTTGGGGTAGCTGAGTATGTCCATAGCAAGCATGGATTAGAGACCATAGAACTTAAATGGGGCCAAGGTGCAAAGTGTATTGGTGGTGAAATTAAGGTAAAGAGTTTAGAGCGGGCACAGGAATTACAAAAACGGGGATACATTGTTACCCCTGACCCATCAGACCCAGTTATTCAAGCAGCATTCAGGGATAAAGCGATTAAGGAGTTTGAGCGGCATAGCCGGCTTGGTTTTATCCAAGAAGAAGAATTCTATGATGAGGTAGAACGATTACGCAAGATAGGATTTAAGAGAATTACCCTAAAAACAGGGGCTTATGGCTTGCGAGAATTGGCTATGGCGATAAAGTGGGGAGCTAAAGCTAAGATTGATTTGCTTACCATTGACGGTGCAGGTGGTGGAACAGGGATGAGCCCCTGGCGGATGATGGAGGAATGGGGTATGCCTTCCCTTTATTTACATTCTGCTACCTATGAATTTTGCAAGAAGTTAGCAGATAAAGGCGAAAGGGTGCCAGATATTGCTCTTGCCGGTGGATTTTCCAGCGAAGATGGGGTATTTAAGGCATTGGCTTTGGGTGCTCCTTTTGTCAAGGCAGTCTGCATGGGTAGAGCCTTAATGATTCCAGGAATGGTGGGCAAGAATATTGCCGAATGGATTGAGAAAAATGATCTACCAAGGAGTGTCAGCGAGTTTGGCAGCACAGTAGATGAAATCTTCGTTTGCTATGAGGAAGTAGCCAATATGCTAGGCAAAGATGAGATGAAGAATCTCCCCCTTGGTGCACTTGGCATTTACAGCTATGTCCAAAAGATTAAGGTAGGGCTTCAGCAACTTATGGCAGGTGCAAGATGCTTCAAGATTAGCTCAATTACCCGCAATGAGCTTATGTCTTTGAGTGAGGAATGTGCTAAGGTTACCGGCATTCCCCATCTTATGGATGCTTACCGAGAAGAGGCAGAAAAGATATTGGGGGGGTAGAGAGCCGCTTAAACATCTTTTTAAAAGAGCAGAAAAAAATAAGTCAAAAGTTGAATTACCCTAGACCTTTATTTGGGGAAAAAATAGAGGATATAATTTTTATCTTAAATTAACCCAAAGGGAAAGAGAGGTGGCAAATTTTCTAAAAGAGGGCTATACCTTAAGGGAGATAGGCAAAAAGCTTGGCATCTCCCATGTTTCTGTGCTTAATAAAGAAAAGATTAAGAAAAACTTACTGGACAAAATGTAAATTGTATTGACAATTTGTCCAAAAAGGTCTATACTTTTTTTGTGATTAAAAGAACAATTTCTGAAAAATTATAGTTGATTCCATAACGCTTTACAAAATGTATGTGTTTAGATAATCTTAAGGAAAACTTTATAAAATTATGAATTTTGAATGTTGAATTTTGAATTAAAAGGGAAAAAATTTTATAAAACTTAA
>JBFLYE010000095.1:3097-11559 GCA_040756715.1 bacterium | reverse complement strand
TTTCCCTTTTAATTCAAAATTCAACATTCAAAATTCATAATTTTATAAAGTTTTCCTTAAGATTATCTAAACACATACATTTTGTAAAGCGTTATGGAATTAACTATATTTTATGGTATATCTATCATTTTTACCTTTAAAATTCAGACAAAAGCCATTTCCATACTGGTGTTACTTGTATTTTAGAACTGTTTATTGATATTTCATCTTCCGTTGAAGAAGTAAGAATCGTGCCGTTTTTTAAACCAAATTCTTTCATTGCCGCAGTTAATCCACTAATCTCTCTTTCTTTATTATTGATATTTAGTTCAGAACATACCTGATATGCAGAAATAACTTGTTTCCCCTTTTTTATTATAAAATCACATTCTACATAGTAATTATCCCAGTAAAATATTTCAAAATCGTCTCTTATGCTTCTGCGCTTCAATTCAATAGCCACAATGTTTTCCAGGAGTTTTCCTCTGTTTTCACTGAAATTAAAGAGAATAGCATTAATAAAACCATTGTCCATAATATATATCTTTTTAAATGTGGCTAACTGTTCCTTGATTTTATATGAAAATTTATTTAAGCTAAAAACGAGAAAACTGTTTTCCAGATACCTTATATATTCAGCCATTGTATTTGGACTTTTTACTTTTAGATTTCTGGTTAGATTACTAATAGAAATTTTAGAAGTAAAATAATTTATCAGCATAACCGATAGTTTCTCCAACACTGAAGGATACTTTATCTTGTAACGAATAGTGATATCCTTGATAATTACAGAAGCCCATAAATTTCTTAAAAATTCCTTACCGAATTTATAATAATCAAAAATACTACTTTCCTTGACATATCTGTCAAAGAATGAAGTAATCTTACTTCGCTCAGTGGTAGAATATGATGATATTCTTTTAATCCCAACATTATTGTAATCAAGGTATTCTCTAAAACTCATCGGAAAGAGGACAAAATCACTATACCTTCCTGTTAAATGGGTCGCCATTTCTTTACTTAATAGATTTGCGTTTGAACCAGTGATAATTATTTTGTATTTATCCCTTAATCTACTAACAAAGAGTTCCCAGCCACCTACATTTTGTATTTCGTCAAATAACAAATACTCAAAATCCGGATAGAGTTCATAAAAACATTCCAGAATAAGATTAAAATCCTGGATATTAAATTCAATCAATCTTTCATCATCAAAGTTTAAATATGCATATTTTTTGTTTTCCACAAGCTGGCTGGCAAAGAATGACTTACCCGCTCTTCGTAACCCAGTTATTAACAAGACATTCGGGTATCTTATATACCTTTCACATCTATCCGCACCTTCACGGGATATGACATTTGTATTCATAATTTTCTCAAGAATGTCTTTTTGTTGGTCAATAATTACATTCTTCAAGTATTCCTTGTTCATAGATGCTCCTTATAATATGTGCATTATTATTGCGTATATTATACAATATTTATAATAAAATTGCAAATATTTTTGCAGGATTTTTACTTATAGTTATAAGGTAATCCGATTAAATGACAAATTTCCATCATCCCTTCATCAATGCATATTTATTTTTCAAAGAGCAGAACTTGTTTTAGGGAAATCTAAATGCTTGCCTCAACCAATTTTTCCTTCTCTGCCCTCATTCCTATCTTGGTTGCTACTGAGAGAATTTCGCTTGCATCAAGAATCTCTAACAAAACGGGTTTGCCTTCTTTGGTAAAGTGGACAATTACTGAGCCTAATTCTTCTGCATAGTCAATCGTTCCTCCGTCAACCTCTAACATCATAATGTCTAATTCCCTGTCATAACTAATCTTCATACCTCTCCCTCCTTGCAGGATAGAAGGTGATAACCTCTATTCCTCTATCTTTTTCTTCATAAATAACCCTTAAAATATGTCTTTCGCTAATTGTTTTCTGAGCAATTTCCCTTCCTTTTCTTCCAATTTCTCTTTTTTCAGGCTTCAAAATAACCCCTTTCACCTCTTCTTCCAAAACAACAAAATTATGCCTTTTTAAAATTTCAAACTTCATCTTTGCATGGGGTGTAAATCTAATTTCTTTCATTGCTTTATTATACCCCTTTTTTCTCTTACATCAAGGATTTTATCTTAAAAACTTCCGGCCTTGGCGTGGAAGTCGCAATCCCTTATTTTGCTTCGCTTCGCTCGCAAGATACTTCGTATTCATCAGGTCTTGAAATAGTGCACCAGAGCACCAGTCTTCATTCTTCATTCTTACTATAAACGCTTTGTTTAATTGTTTAGCTTTAGCTAAACACACACTATTTCTCTGCCTCTTCAATAAGCATTATAGGAATATCATCCCTAATAGGATATTTTAAATTGCAAGCCTTGCAAAGGAGCTTGTTTTCTTGTTCCAGATACTCAATATCTCCTTTACACTTTGGGCATGCCAATATATCCAAAAGCTCTTTATCAACCATATTTCACCCCCTTTATCTTCTCAACCACCTCGCTGATGACCTCTGGCGGCGTTGATGTTCCTCCTGTAATTCCAATCTTTTTCTTGTCCAAAAACAGGGATTTATCAATCTCTTCAAATTTTTCAATATGATATGTATTTGGATTTATATTTTTTGTAAGGAGAAAGAGCCTCTTTGTGTTTGCACTATTCTTTCCACCAATCACAATAAACAGGTCCGATTTTTTTGCCAAAGATATAGATGACCTCTGAAGCCTTAAAACAGCCTTACAAATTGTATTATAAACCTTAATACAAGAGGCGGAATCCAAAAGGATGTTAATGAGGCTTTTAAAGTCATCAAGGCTTTGGGTTGTTTGGGCAATCAAGCCAATCCTTTTCTCCTTTATAGAGATTGCCTCTATTGGCTTGCTTATTACAATTGCATCCTTTGCAAACCCAACAATCCCTTTTATCTCTGGATGGTTTTTATCTCCAAGAATAACAACAGGGTAGCCCTCGTCATTAAGGCTCTTTGCAATGCGTTGAACCTTTGCAACAATTGGGCAGGTTCCATCAGCTATCAAAAGACCCTTTTCCCTTGCCTTTATATAATCATCTGGACTTGCTCCATGTGAGCGAAATATAATAATTCCTTTTTCTACTTCATCTATTGATGAGACAAGGGTTATTCCCCTTTTTTTGAGGTCTTCAATCACCTGGTTGTTATGGATTAAAGGACCAAGGCTAAATACAGCTTGATCTTTCTCAATGGATGATAAAGCAAGCGATATTGCCCTTTTTACTCCCGAGCAAAAACCAGCACCCTTTGCAACCTCAATTTTCACTCATTTCTATAGAGAACAAAGTCAGAGAGGGAGAGAAGGGATTCTTTGTGGGCTAAGGAAGCATTAGCAATGGAAGATTTTGCCTTTTCTGTGTATTCTTTTGCCACACCTCTAGCATACTCAATCCCTTTGTATTTTTCAATCATCTCACTTATTCCATCGAGATTGGATTCAATTATCAGCTTATCAAGCATAGCTTTATCGGCAGGGGAAGCCATTTTCATTGTATGAATAATCGGAAGGGTTGCCTTTTTATTTTTTATATCATCTCCTTTAATATCAAGCATATCATCAATTATCTGAAATGCTAGCCCCAAATTTCTTCCATAATTGGAAAGGCTTTCACAATCATTATTTCCAACCATAGCACCGGTTAAGCAGGAAAGCTCAAATAGATGGGCTGCTTTCTCATAGATTATCCTTAAATACCTTTCCTCATCCATTTTTATTCCCCTTTCAAGTTCTGACATCTGGCCCCTGCACATAAGGAGGCATCCCTTAGCAAATAGCTTAACAATCCTCATATCCCCATAATCTACCAGAATATTAAAGGCAGAGGCTAAAAATAGATCACCCACAAGGAGTGCCCAATTTTTTCCCCATTTGGAGACAATGGTTTCCTTATTCCTCCTTAAATTTGAGCAATCAATGATGTCATCGTGAAGAAGGGATGCACAATGGATAAGCTCAATGGATGAGGCAAGATTAATTGAGCTATCTCCATTTAGGGTAGTTGAAAAGAGAAAAAGGGCAGGCCTGATAAGCTTTCCCTTTGTTTCCTGAATATAGTTAAGTATTTCACTTAAGGCTTCATTATCATCCTCTTTTATCTTAAGCCTTTGTTTTACAAGGGAGAGATTATTTTCAATAGGAGCATATATTTCCTCTATCCTCATAAGCTCTGATTGGCAAAAAAGGCTAGATTTGCAATGGGGTTTGGAAATAGCCCGAGAATAACGAGGGAAAGGGTTAAAAGGATTGCAAGGCATTTTATGTATCCTGGGATAGAAATAGGCCCATTTTCTTCTTTTCCAAGATATATTGCCTTTACCACAATAAAATAGTAATAAATTGAGACAACGGAAAAAACAACACCAATTATGGCAAGGGGTATAAGACCCTGTTTAATAGCTGAATAGAAAAGGGAAAATTTTCCAAAAAATCCAACCAAGGGAGGAAGTCCAGCCAAAGATGATAATGAAAGAAGCATAAGGAGTGAAAGAAGGGGGCTTCTTTTTGAAAATCCATTGTAGTCATCAATCTCCTCCAGCTTCGTTGCAGATATTACAAGGAATGATGAGATGGTGGCAATTGAATAGGCAACAAAATAGAAAAGCATAGCAACTATTCCCTCTCCAGAATAGGCAGAAAGACCAATGAGGAGATAGCCAGCATGGGCAATGGAAGAATATCCAAGCATCCTTTTAATATTCTTCTGCGGTATTGCAGAGAGGTTTCCCAGGATTATGGTAATTACAGAAAGAATGAAAAATAGCCTTCTGTAATCAAATAATATTGAGCCAAGAGGAGCAAACAAAAGGTTCATAATAATAGCAAATCCAGCTATCTTTGAGGCTGTGGCAAGAAAGCCTGTTATTGGCGTTGGTGCACCTTGATAGACATCGGGAATCCAGAAATGGAATGGAACAATGTCTGCCTTAAAGCAAATCCCAGCAAAGATAAAGATAATGGCTAAAACAGGAATAGGAGCGAAGCCTAATCCAAGCAGCCTGGATGATATATGGGAAAAATTTGTTCCTCCGGTAAGCCCATAGAGAAGGCTCATTCCATAAATAAGAAAGGCTGAGGAAAATGCACCAAAGAGGAGATACTTTATCCCTCCCTCAATGCCCCTTTTATCCCTAATGAAACAAGTAAGGATATAGGAGCTTATGCTTATAAGCTCAATTGAAATATAAAGGATAACCATATCATTGCTTGATACAGCAAGTAGCATCCCAGTTGTTCCTGTTAGGAGAAAGAAGTAATATTCATTCTGGTTTTTTAAGCCCTTTAGGAAATCTTTGGACATAAGAATGACAATAAAAAGGGAGGAGATAAATAAAATTTTAAGAAGGCTTGAGAATGGAGAAATGATAAGGCTATCTATTGGTTGTTTGATGATAAAAATGGCAATTAGCGAGGCAATGGAAGCACCGCAAGCGATGATTGCAATCTCAAAACCTATATTAAGCCTAAAAAACCCTCCTATTAAAACAAGAAAAGAGAATAAGACAAGAATAAGCTCTGGCGTAAGCAATAAAATATTCATATTTTTTAATTATAAAAGAAATCCAGAAATATTGCAAGATATTTTGTGGTCTTTATTTTTAAATAGGGATTTTATTTCTGAAATAAGCTGCTGGTCTTCGGATATCTCCCTTCCCTTTATGGTTAAATAGCCTCCTATTATCATTCCATTTGCTCCTGCAAGAAATGCCAATAATTCAGCCCTACCTAAATTTTCCCTTCCCGCTCCTATTTTTATCGTTTTATCTTGCAAGATTATCCTAAATATAGCAATTGTTTTTATAACATCTATTGGTGATATGGGAGAAATTTTCTCAAAAGCCGTATTTTTTATAGGAATCAAAACATTTATTGGAACGGAATTGACTCCAAGGCTTTTTAATAAATTTGCAATGTTAAGTCTATCTTTCCAGGATTCTCCCATTCCAATGATACAGCCGGAACAGACCTCAAGGCCTACTTCTTTTGCATATTCTATTGTCCTTATCTTCTCAGAGAATGGATATGTGGTTACAATGTTTGGAAAGAACCTCTCTGATGTCTCAATGTTATGGTGAAATCTTTTTAAGCCTGCATCTTTTAAGGCTAAAAGGCTGGATTTATCAAGCCTTCCAAGTGAAGCACAACATAAAATGCCTTTTATTTCTGAAATTGCATCTGCTATTGCCTCAAGCTCTTTATGCGTTGGCTTGCTTCCAGATGTAACAATTGCAAATCTCTTTGCACCAATAGATTTTGCAAATTCTGCCCTTTCTAAAATCTCATTTTTGCTTTTTAATGGATAGCTTAAAATCCCTGTTTTATAATGTGATGATTGGGCACAGAATTTGCAATCCTCAGGACACATTCCCGATTTTGCATTCATTATAGAACAAAGCTCAAGGGGAAGCCCTTTTCTAAAAGAATTTGCAAGGCAGATAAGCTCATTTGTAGGAAGATTAAGGAGATTTTTCATAATATTTAAGCATAAATAAAAATGCAAGATAAGTCAAATATAAAAAAATAGTAGACAAGATTAATTGTAGTTTGTATAATTTTTTAAAAATAGGGGGTGATTGGTTTCGACAGAGGCTATCAGAGGAAAGGTTGCCAGTAAAGTTTGTCTATTCTTTTTAAAAAATAGACAAAAGAATAAGCGCCAACTACGATCTGGCACTTGCTGCTTAAAAGTAGCAACATCCTTTCTAACCTCGCCTCTTGGGTTTTAAAGGATGTCAGGAAAAGGGGCTAGTTTTTTCAATCTTGCTTAAGAATTGAAAAAACGAAATAAAAATAAGCTACATCTTTGAATATCCTGTCTATAGGAGATTTAAAGAGGGAGAACAAAATATAGACTATGCTGGTAGATACCTTTTTTGTGATACCTTTGGACGTGGGTTCAAATCCCACCACCTCCAGTATGATTTAGCCCTAATTGTTTTTAAATCTTAAATCCTAAATATTGTATGTGTTTAGCTCGGTGAGAATAAAATTGGGAAATAAGCACTTAAGGCGAGAGAGTTTATTTATTACTTGCTTTCTTTGTCCCTTTACCCCTTTGTGTCTAGGTATATAGGACAGCTAAACAACGGCTATGGTAATTTGGTTAAGAGAGAAGCTACACACGTACTAAATATTAAATGGAAAAGTTAAATATTGCAGAATTACAGGCATTGGATATTCAGGAGCTCTCTGAAAGGGCTCATTCTCTAAATATAGATGCATCCTCAAGGATAAAAAAACAAGACCTTATCTTTGCCATCCTTCAAGCACAAATAGAAAAAGAAGGCCTATTGTTTGGTCAAGGTGTATTAGAGATCCTTTCAGATGGATATGGATTTTTGCGTTCTCCAAATTATAACTACCTTCCAAGCCCTGATGATATATATATTTCGCCCTCACAGATAAAAAGATTTAGCCTATTAACCGGGGATACCGTATCAGGCCAGATAAGACCTCCAAAGGATAATGAGAAATTCTTTGCCCTCCTTAAGATAGAGGCGGTGAATTTTGAAGACCCGGAAAAGGCAAGAAATCGCATATTTTTTGATAACCTTACCCCATTATATCCCTATAAAAAGATAAATCTGGAAAGGGACAGTGATATTTCTATGAGGATTATGGACTTATTTACACCCATTGGAAAGGGACAAAGGGGTCTTATTGTTGCAGCGCCGAGAACAGGAAAGACAACCATATTACAGAAGATTGCAAATTCAATAACCACAAATCACCCCGAAATAAAACTGATTGTTTTGCTTATAGATGAAAGACCAGAAGAGGTTACAGATATGGAGAGAAATGTTAAGGGAACGGTTATATCCTCTACATTTGATGAGCCTCCAGAGAGGCATATTCAGGTGGCTGATATGGTTATTGAGAAGTCAAAAAGGCTGGTTGAGCAGGGATATGATGTGGTTGTTCTTCTTGATTCATTAACCAGGCTTGCCAGGGCACATAATCTTCTTGCCCCTCAGACAGGAAGGGTTTTATCGGGTGGTATAGAATCTACATCCCTCTATAAACCAAAGAGATTTTTGGGGGCAGCAAGGCAAATTGAAAATGGCGGTTCTCTGACCATTATTGCAACATCCATTGTAGAGACAGGCTCTCGGATGGATGATATCATCTTTGAGGAATTCAAAGGAACGGGGAATATGGAGGTGAACCTTGACAGGTCTATTTCTGATAAGAGGATATTTCCCGCCATAAACCTTAACAAATCAGGAACAAGGAAGGAAGAGCTTTTATTGACACAAGAGGAGCTTTCAAGGGTTTGGTTATTAAGAAAGGCATTAAGCACAATGAGCCCAGCTGAGATGATTGAGCTTCTTATAGAAAAGATGAAATTTACAAAGACAAACAAGGAATTCCTTGAGATGATAAATAAGATAACTTAGGGAATGTTGGATTTTGAATGTTGAATTTTGGATTAAAATAAGGTAATATTTAAAATTTCTTAAATA
>JBFLYE010000095.1:1056-3087 GCA_040756715.1 bacterium | reverse complement strand
AATAAGGATAATAAAAACAAGAAAAAGGGAAATGAGAATATATAAATATGATTGGTGCAATTATTACATTTTTATATATTCTCATTTCCCTTTTTCTTGTTTTTATTATCCTTATTCAGGCGGGAAGGGGAGGAGGGATAGCCGCGGCATTTGGTGGAGCCACGGTTGAAAATATATTTGGCTCAACCAGAGGAAATGTCTTAACCAGGGCAACCGCTATATTAGCCGCATTGTTTATGATATTTTCTATAATCCTGGTAAGGATAGGGCCAGGAAGCCTTATAAAATCAAAGGGTGCTCCAAAGGGAGAAAGGCCTAGTGTTCAGCCAGCCCAGCCACCAGAACAACCCAAGTAATGAAAAAAGCCATTTTCTTTCCTCTCTGCCTCTCTGCCTCTCTGCCTCTGTGCTTTTATGCAATCCAAGCAATAATTTTCCTTTTTTTAATTCCCTCAATTGCCTTTTGCCCGCAAGCAAACACCCTTTATCTTTCCACCACCTCTGATCCAAAGACATTTAATCTTATTATTTCTAATGAGACATCAACCTCTGAGGCATTGGCATTTCTCTTTGAAGGTTTAACCGAAAGGGACGGAATAACAACCGAGATTAAGCCTTGCCTTGCCAAATCCTGGAAATATAGCCAGAAGGGAAAGAGATGGACATTTAATTTAAGGGATGATGTCCTTTGGTCTGACGGCATTCCCTTTACCGCAGACGATGTTGTTTTTACCTATAATTCCCTTATCTATAATGACGATATTCCCACCTCATTAAGGGATGTAATGACCATAGATGGAAAAAGGCTGATAGTAAAAAAGCTAGGAACTTATACGGTTGAGTTTATCCTTCCCAAACCATTTGCTCCCCTCCTTCATCAGCTTGGAGTTTCTATTCTTCCCAAACATATTCTTGAAAAATATGTTAAAGAGAAAACATTTACTTCAGCCTGGGGTGTAAATACAAGACCAAAGGAGATTGTAGGAACCGGCCCATTTATGATGAAAGAATATAAGCCAGGTGAGAGGATTACATATGTGAGAAACCCAAATTATTGGAAAAAGGATAAGGATGGAAATTCTCTTCCCTACATAGGAAGAATTATTACATTCATTGTGCCAGATAGGGAGGCACAGCTTGCGAGCTTCCAAGCAGGCGAGATAGATGTTCTCTCTGTGATGGGAAAAGATTGGGCACATCTTAAAGAAGGGGAAAAGAGGGGGAATTATACCCTATACAATTGTGGTCCTGGCTTTGGAACAACATTCATTGCCTTCAATCAGAGCCCTATCTATCAAAAAAAACCTTACTTTTCAAATCTCTCATTTAGAAGGGCAATTGCCCATTGTATAGACAAGAAGACAATTATTAACAATTGTTTATCAGGTCTTGGGTTTTCACAGGATTCTGCTATGGAGGAAGCCGCTGGCTTCTTTTATAATCCAAATGTTATTAAATATGAATACAACTTAAAGAAGGCAAGGAAAATCCTTAATGAAATTGGATTTATTGATAGAGACAAGGATGGAATAAGGGAGGACAAAATGGGCAATCCCATAAAATTTACCCTTTTAACCAATGCAGAAAATACCCAGAGAAAGGATATGGGAGCAATTATTGCCAAAGATTTAAGGGATATTGGCCTGGGTGTTACCTTTTCTCCTATTGATTTTAACAAGCTGGTTGAAATGCTTACATCTTCACACAATTGGGATGCCGTTTTAATTGGCTTTACCGGCGGCGTTGAGCCACATTCGGGAAAGAATGTCTGGGAATCTACCGGGCAATTACATCTTTGGAATCCAGAGCCAGCTGATGAGAAAGATAAGGCAGTTTGGAAGGCTTCCCTTTCTTCTTGGGAAAAGGAAATTGATGAGATATTTAATAAAGGCTGTCAGGAGCTTGACCATAAAAAGAGAAAGCTATTGTATGACAAATGGCAGTATATCGTTTCAAAAAACCTTCCCCTAATCTATACTGTAAACCCAGCAAGTCTATATTGTGTAAGGAATAGGCTTTTGAATATCCATCC
>JBFLYE010000095.1:544-1046 GCA_040756715.1 bacterium | reverse complement strand
TGGTGGCGTCTTACATAACCTTGAGGAGATAAGGCTTAAGGAAAAGAGGTAAAGATTATTCTAATGAAAGCAGCCAATTGACAAAATATATCTTTTAAGGTTATATTTATTTTATTTAATGAAAATAGGTGTCGTTTCTGATTCCCACAACAACCTTTTGTATTTAAGAAAAGCATTAGAGCTTCTTTTAAAAGAAGATGTCTCCCTCTTTATCCATCTTGGCGATGATTATTCTGACACAAAGATACTTGATGAATACCCTGTAGCAAACATTAAGGTTCCTGGGGTATTTGATCCTGAATATAAAGACAGAGATATAAAAAATAGGAGAATTGAAAAAATATGTGGGTTTTATTTCTTAATCTCGCATACAAAAACCTCACATAGAAATGACCAAAGTGGAGACCTTATTCCAGAGGATATAATTAACAATAGAGGGGTTGATGTTGTTTTGTTTGGACACACCCATCTTTATGAAATAAAGAAGGAAAACGAAATAATC
>JBFLYE010000095.1:0-534 GCA_040756715.1 bacterium | reverse complement strand
CAGGTCACCTCCAGGAAATAGATGCAAAGGGAAGAAGTGCAACTTATGGAATTTGTGAAATAAATGATGAAATTATATTCTCTATTCATTCCCTTGATGGAAATTGCCTTCTCAAAGAAAGTTTCCCCAAATGCAAAAGAGGATAATCGTCCTCAATCAAAAGGGAGGGGTTGGAAAGACAACAACCGCGGTTAATCTTTCCACATCTTTAGCCTTATTAAAGAAAAAGGTTTTGCTTATTGATATTGACCCACAAGGCAATTCAACATCCTCCTTCGGGATTAACAAAAGAAGGGTAAGCCCAAATATCTATGATGTCCTCCTTGAAAATGAAAAAATAGAGAATACAATTTTGCCTACAGGAATAGAAAACCTTTCTCTTGTTCCCTCAAATATATCTTTAGCAGGAGCAAGGATTGAGCTTGTCAATCTTTCTAATAGGGAAAAAAGGCTTAAAACCGCTATTGAAGGGCTTTCTGAGTATGATTATATATTTATTGACCCTCCGCCATCTTTAGGGATTCTCACTTTAAA
>JBFLYE010000094.1 GCA_040756715.1 bacterium | reverse complement strand
TTAGGCTCATAAGAGTATCGGCATTTTTTTAATAAGAGAAAATTTTTAATTTTTCCCTTTATTTGGATAAAAATGAGGGTTAAACCTATGTAGGACTTGCCTCTCCAGACTTATGGATAGGTTTCAGAAAAAAATAAGCTTAGAGTTTTTATTTAAAATGTGGTATAATTATAAAAATTGTAACCCTAAGGAGAATTACTAATGTCAAGACTAGTTCGTTTCGGTATATCATTAGATGAAGTTCTTTTAAACAGATTTGATGAACATATCAAGGGAAAAAATTACTCTACTCGCTCCAAAGCAATTGGAGATTTAATAAGAGAAGATTTAGTCAAGAAAGAATGGATAGAAGGAAAAGAAGTGGCAGGAGCAATTACTCTGGTTTATAATCACCATAAAAGAGAACTAGTAAATACTTTAACGAATATCCAACATGATTTTCACTATCTTATCATTTCGACCCAACATATTCATTTAGACCATGAAAATTGTCTGGAGATAGTAGTTGTGAGAGGCAAGCCAAAGGAAGTTGAGGAGTTGGCTAATAAATTAAAATCTACAAAAGGTGTGAAACACAGTTTTTTGACTATGACTACAACTGGTAAAGAAATATAGTTTTTCGTATGTGTTTAGGTATAGAATAAGACGGAAAATAGGCACTTAAGGCGAGAGAGTTTATTTATTACTTGCTTTCTTTGTCCCTAGGTAGGAGTCAAAAAACTCCCCCACTGCTCAAATACGTACAAATCAGGGCTATTAAAAACCATTTTTTTCATATTTTACCCCCCTTTTCTTTAAAATCTCTGCTGAGAAATCCTTAAGCTTCTTTAATGCCTCTTTGTGCTTTGCCTCCCATTTCCTTCTTATTCTCCTTCCATAATACCTTAAGAGGGCATTTAGGAATTTAAACTTAAGGATGAGCTTAAAAACAGAGCGCAGGGAATAGAATCTTCTTAAAGCCTTTATATTTCCCAATTGCAATTGATAGGGGGTCATTTGCTTTGGTTGGTAGACAACATTCATTCCATCGTATAATTCCCAATTATAGGTAAAGATCCTTCCTGCCTTATCAAGCTCATCAAATGTCTTTGTGCCAGGAAGGGGGGTTAAGATTAGAAATTGGACAGTGTCTATTTTATATTTTTTAGCAAAATCTACCGTTTCCCTTGTTGTCTCCTGCCTATCACTATCCGAACCCAAGACAAACATCCCATGTATCCTTATGCCAAATTTATGGATTATCCCTATCCCTTCTTTAATCTCATCTAATGTCTGGCCTTTTTTATATTCCTTAAGTGTCTCGGGATTGGCTGATTCAAAGCCAATATAAAAAAACAAGCAATTTGTTGCTTTTGCCAAGCGTAATAGCTCTTTATCCCTTGCTACATCTATTCTTACCTGGGCAGTCCAATTCTTTGGGGAAATGCCCTTTTTTGCGATTACCTCAAGCATCTTCTTTGTCCTCTCTTTGTCAGAGGTAAAGTTATCATCGTAGAAGAATATGTCCCTTGGCTTTCTATATTCAATCTCTTCTATTACCGAATCTATTGAGCGCATCCTGTATTTTTTTCCAAACATTGGGGTTACTGAGCAGAATTTGCAATTGAATGGGCACCCCCGACTTGTTTGAATGGGAAAAATCTTTAGCCTTTCTTTTCCAACAATTCCATCAATATCAGGGAATGGGAGAGAATCAAGGTCGCACAATAGCTCTCTTGGCTGATTATGCTTGAACTGCCCATCTTCTATGTATGAAAGCCCCTTTATCCCTGATAATTCACAGCCATTAGAAAGAGCAATAACAAGCTCCTTTATTGTTTCCTCTCCTTCACCCCTTACGCAGTAATGGGAGTAGGTAAGCGCCTCCTCTGGTCTAAATGTTGCATGTGGTCCTCCCATTACCACAGGGATTCCTATCTCCTTAAATTCCCTTGCTATCTTATATGCCCTTGGTGCAGTTGAGGTTGTGGTTGATATGCCAATAAGGTCAGATGAATAGGCTATTTTGTAGTCAATTGGTGCTAAATCCTCGCAGAATATATTAACTGAATGGCCATCTTTTTTAAGGATAGCAGAGATAATCGGCAATCCAAGCCTTGGCAGGGGAAAATCAGAAAAGACATGCCAATCAGGAGAGCCTGGTTCAATAAGGGTAATCTTCATTCAGCAATAGCAAAAGAAGAGGCTTTGTCGTCTATATGGGATATTGAAACAAGGATTTTTAGACCCTTTGCAATTTCCTTTGCCTTTCCTTTAAGGATTACCTCTGGTGGCCCAGAATGGTTTGTAATCTCTATATCCTTAAAGGAAATGCCTGGCCAGCCAACGCCTAATGCCTTCATCACTGCCTCCTTTGCCGCAAACCTTCCAGCAAGATGGGGATATGGATTATTACGAGAATTGCAATAGGAAAGCTCATCTTCTGTAAATACCTTTTTAAGAAAACGCTCTTTCCACCTTTTTTCTGCTTTTTTTATCCTACACACATCAACCAAATCCGTTCCAATGCCCTTTATCATCTATAAAATCTTAACAATAAATCATGCTTTTGTCTATCAGAAAGAACCACTTTTTACCATTGCCTCTATCCTTTCTATTTCTTCCCTATTGACACTCATCCCCTCTTTTTCTAATTTCTTTAAGTTTTCAAGCCCTATCTTGTAGTAATTTAAAGCATTTTTGAAATCCCCTTGGTTTTTTAAAATATCCCCTAGCATAAAATGCGAGAGAAAATCCTCTTTATTTATCCTTACCGCTTTTAAAAACTCATCTTTTGCGGATTTTGCATCATTATTTCTTAAAAAACCCAATCCTTTATAATAATGGCTTTCTCCCCAGGAGGTCTCCCATATACAGAAATTCCAAGAGGAAAAAAGGGTATTTTCAACACCAAATATCCTTATTAAGCGAATATCATAAGGATAAAGAGAAACCATCTTTGAATAAACAAAAGGGAATCCTATTAAAAAATCAATCTTTTCTGTTTTAAGAAATTTAATAAGAGCCTCCTCATTTCCAAACATTGAAATTGTCTCCTTTGTTCCTAAACCTAATGTATCAATACAATAGCGTCTTCCATAATAGACAATTGCTCCAATATCATGTGTAGCAATTCTTGCATCTTTTTGTGTATGGGAATATAACCATTTTCCTATGTTTATCTGAAGCTTTTTTTCTGCTTCACACAAGCAGGCATATTTATTCACATTAAGGGCTCCATATAATAAGAAAAATAAAGAAGAGCCAATAATGTAAATTAAGAAAATCTTTGGTTTAAGAAAAGCATTAGCGGTTCTTATTCCTAAGAATATAAGGATAAAAATAGATGGGGCAATATAGCGACCATAGAAATAAAGATGTGGAATAACAATGCCATATGCAATAATAATGAGGAAAAAAAATGCCTGCATTATCCTTAATGTTTTCTCCTTATAAAGAAAGATGGAGAAAGGAAAGAAAATAGAAAAGAAAAGGCTCTTCACGGAATATGGTGCAAATATAATCTCTTGAAAATGTTGCACCTGAATGAGTATTATAACCCTTTAAATCTCTCTAAAAGGAGGGTAACT
>JBFLYE010000093.1 GCA_040756715.1 bacterium | reverse complement strand
TAAAACTTAAACCTTCAATTCAAAATTCAAAATTTAGAATTCAAAATTTCTTAAAAGGTGGATGAATTTTTAACAGATAAACACAACCCTATCTATTTTTGCACTAAGTAATGGAAGATACTATAATCTTATGAAATTCCGTGTAGAGGAAGCTTCTTGACAAGGCATTATTTGTAAGACTATATTCTTAAGTAGAAAGTTTTTAGGGAAGTAAAGGTATGATTATAGATGATGCAATAGAAGAAATAAAAAATAAAATAATTAGCCAATTCCAACCACAAAAAATAGTTCTTTTTGGTTCCTATGCCTGGGGGAATCCAAAAAAGGGAAGCGACCTGGATTTGTTGATTGTTAAAGAATCAAGTGAGGTTCCTCACAAGCGCTCAATTCCTTTATATAGGCTTTTTAGAAACTGGATGATTCCTATGGATTTTATTGTTTATACGCCACAAGAGGTAATAAAATATAAAGACATAAAAGGCTCTTTTATTCATAAGGTATTAACTAAAGGAAAAATATTATATGGATGAAAGGTTAGATTTAGCTTCTGTGTGGTTCAAAAAGGCAGATAATGACCTTAAGAATGCAAAAATTGCATATAGAAAATCAAGGGGGGTGATAATATGAAAATCGGTGTATCTACAGGTGGTGGTGATTGCCCTGGGCTTAATGCGGTTATCAGGGCTGTGGTTAAGGCAGGGTTAAATTTAGGCTGGGAGATTATCGGCATTGAAAAGGGCTTAGAAGGCCTGCTTGATATAAGAAAATCAAAACGGCTTACCCAGAGGGATATTGCGGGAATATTAAGCATTGGTGGAACAATCCTGGGCACAACAAACCGGGGAAATCCATTCAAGATGGAGGTAAAGGAGAAGGGAAAAACCATTATAAAGGATGTTTCTGATGATGTTGTAGCTGGGTTTAAAAAGCTTAAGCTTGATGCTTTGATTATGATCGGCGGCGATGGAACCCTCTCCATTGCAAATTCCCTTTATAAAAAGGGTCTTCCCATTGTTGGCATTCCTAAAACAATAGATAATGACCTATCTGGCACCGTAATTACATTTGGATTTGATACAGCTGTTTCAATTGTAACCGAGGCTTTAGACAGGCTTCATTCAACCGCAGAGAGCCATCAAAGGACAATGGTTGTAGAGACAATGGGAAGATATGCCGGGTGGATTGCCTTAAACGCAGGGGTTTCTGGAGGTGCTGACATTATTTTAATCCCGGAGATCCCATTTAACATAGATTCTATATGCAAGAAGGTAAAGGAAAGATATAGGGGAGGAAAGGGATTTTGCATCGTAGTAGCCGCAGAGGGAGCAAAACCAGAGGGTGGAGGTCTCTTTACAAAGGAATGCAAAGATAAGGGAAGGCAGGAGCCTATTTTGGGTGGCATTGCAGAGTATTTGGCAAAAGAGATAAGGGAAAGAACAGGAAAGGAGACAAGGGCTTTGGTATTAGGGCATCTGCAAAGGGGAGGAACGCCAACCACATTTGACCGGCTCATTGCCACAAGATTTGGTGCCCATAGCATAAGGCTTATTCAAAGAAAAGAATTTGGAAGGATGGTTGCCTTAAGACCACCCACAATTACCTCTGTTTCCCTTGATGAGGCTGTCGGTAAAATGAACCTTGTTCCAGCCTCTTCTGATGTCATCAAAACCGCAAGGGATTTAGGTATCTCCTTGGGAGATGAATAAAAGAGAAAAGAGGGGGGTTAGGGAAATAATTCAAGTTAAACTTGGAAAGAAGAATTACCCTATCTTTATTGGCTTTGATTTATTAGACAAAACAGGTGATTATGCAAAAGAGCTTGGTAATTCTTGCTTTATAATTAGCCAGCCAAAGATTTTCTCTTTATATGGTGAAAGATTAAAAGAATCCCTTAAGAAAAATGGAATTTCTGTAAAAGAGGCTTTGATTGGAGAGGGAGAAAGGCACAAATCATTTTTCTCTTTAAAAAATATTCTAAAAGAGATTATTTCATTTGATAGCGGAAGAAAAAGGCTCTTTATTGCAAATTTGGGAGGTGGAATTGTGGGTGATCTGGGAGGGTTTGTTGCCGCTATTTATAAAAGGGGGGTAGATTACATAAATATTCCAACCACCCTCTTGGCAAATGTTGATTCAGGGATAGGTGGAAAAACAGGCGTAAATTTTATGGGAATAAAGAATATCATTGGTTCATTCCACCAGCCAAGCCTTGTCATATCTGATCTTTCCTTGCTTAAAACCCTTCCTAGGGAAGAAATTATAGGAAGTATGGCAGAGGTTATAAAATATGGGGTAATCAAAAACCCAAGATTCTTTAGATACATTGAGAAAAATGTAGATGAAATCCTATCTTTAAAAAGCCCTTATATTGAATACATTGTCTCAATGTGCTATAAGATAAAGGCAAGGGTTGTCCAACAAGATGAATTTGACAAGAAGGGAATAAGGGCAATTTTGAATTATGGTCATACAATTGGCCATTCCCTTGAGGGAGGAGGAGGTCTTGTTAAAAGGCATGGAGATGCTATATCTATTGGAATGGTGGCAATAAATCGCCTGGCTGTAAAGCTTGGATTTTTAAATGAAAAAGAGGGGATAAGGATAAAAAACCTCCTTTTAAAAATAGGATTACCTGTTAAGATAAAGCCTTGCGATATTGATAAAATAATGTCTCCCCTCTTGCACGACAAAAAATTCACAGGAAAAATAAGGCTGGTTATCCCCGAAAGAATAGGAAGGGTAAGGTTAGTTGAGAGAATAGATGAGAAAGAAATTATATTGGCTCTTAAGGAGATTATGGATTAAATGCACCTTTAAAAGCGTATGTGTTTAGGTAGACGAGAAATAAGATGGGGAAAGGAAGTTAAAATGAAAGAAAGCACGAAATCCAAAGCAAAATGGCTCAAGGGTCTAGGGTCAAGGGTCTAGGGATGGAAAGAGATTTTTATCCCCTAGAGCCTACACCCTTCACCCTAGAGCAAATTTATTGGGATTTATTAAAGATTGATACTTTTTATGTAGGAGCTAAACATATACTTATAGTTAATTCCACAACGCTTTACAAAATGTATGGGTTTAGATAATCTTAAGGAAAACTTTATAAAATTATGAATTTTGA
>JBFLYE010000092.1 GCA_040756715.1 bacterium | reverse complement strand
TTCAAAATTTAGAATTCAAAATTTCTTAAAAGGTGGATGAATTTTTAACAGATAAACACAACCCTATCTATTTTTGCACTAAGTAATGGAAGATACTATAATCTATCTTTGGATATTCCTTGCCTCCCTCTTTGGAGCCTTAATAGGAACACCCATAATTAGAAAGATTGCTTTAAAGTTTAATATAGTTGATCTTCCAGGAGGAAGAAAGATCCATTTAGAACCTATTCCTTTACTTGGTGGCTTTGTAATTGCAATTGTCTTTCTCCTTGTTTTTTCTTTATTCTCAAGGCCATCAGAAGAGATGGTTGCTGTAATCATCTCTTCCCTCTTAATTGTCCTTATTGGATTTATTGATGACATAAAAGGTTTTTCTCCATTTTTAAAGCTTTCTTTCCAAATAGCCGCAGCATGGCTTGTAATAATCTTTGGAACAAGTATCTCCTTTACAAGTAATCCAAATATTGACATTCCCTTTACATTTTTATGGATTGTAGGGATGACAAATGCCTTTAATCTATTAGACAATATGGATGGTCTATCGGTTGGAATAGCAGCCATATCCTCCTTCTTTTTCTTTCTTCTTTCAAGCGGTGAAGGCCAATTTTTAATAGCCTCTTTCTCAGTTGCTCTAGCTGGAAGTTGCCTCGGGTTTTTAAGGTATAATTTTAAACCGGCAAAAATCTTTATGGGAGATACTGGGTCTATGTTTATTGGCTTTATGTTAAGCATTATTGGTATAAAGTTAAGGTTTTCTCCTAATGTTTCCTTTAGCTGGGTTATTCCTATCATTGTTTTAGGCCTTCCCATATTTGATACAACCCTAGTTACCATATCAAGGATTTGTAGAAGGATTAAGGTAAGTGAGGGAGGTAAAGATCATACATCCCATAGATTAGTAGCCCTTGGATTAACACACACAAAAGCTGTTTTATTGCTTTATCTTATTGGCATAATCTTAGGTCTATTATCTATCGCTCTTTCTAATTTTAGAATTGGATATTTTATAATCCCTATTTTTATTATTTCCTTCATAGGAGGAATTATCTTCTTTGAGGTTAAAGAAAAAAAGACCTTCAAATAAGCCCAAAAAGGTATTAAATAAAGGATTTTTCCTTATTGTGTTTTTCATTATCCTTGGGCTTCTTTTTAGAATTATTCACCTACAAAGTATTGAAAAAAACGACCCGACATTTTATTCTCTTCCCTCTGGGACGGATATGGTTACATATGATGCACAAGCACAGGATATCCTTAAAGGAAAGCATCCAGCACCTTACTATTATTGCCCTCTATACTCATATTTTCTCAGTTTTATCTATTTCTTTTTTGGACACAATCTTTATATTGCAAGGCTTATTCAAATGCTCTTAGGAGTCTTTACTTGCCTTTTTATTTATTTTATAGCAAATATTGTATTTGGAAGCCGGATTGCCTTAATCTCCCTTTTTTTATCTATAATCTACGATATGTTTTTGATTCATGAAGGGCTTATTCTCCTTGAATCTTTCTCTGTTTTCTTAAATACCGCTTCACTATTTTTTATCTTAAGGCTTGAAAAAGAGAGAAAACTTAAAAATATTATTCTCTCTGGCCTATTTTTAGGGCTTTCTGCACTGACAAGGGCTACTGCATTGTTTTTTCTTCCATTTATTCTTTTATGGATGCTAAAAAGCTCAAGGCTTAAGGCTTCCGGCTCAAGGCTTATAAGATTTGCTTTTCTTTGCCTAATTACCTTTCTTACCATCTCTCCTGCCACCATAATGAATTATATTGCTTCAAAGAAATTTATCCTTATTTCAACCAATGGGCCGGTAAACCTCTGGATTGGAAACAATGAAAAGGCAAATGGAAGATACCTTCAGCCACTTCCCTCTCATAATTTAGAGAAAAGATTAGAAGAAATAGGGGATAGGGCATATATTGAGGAGGTTTTAAGATTTATTAAAGAAAAGCCGAAGAAATTCATCGCCCTTTTATTAACAAAATTCTTTTTCTTCTGGGATAACTATGAGGATATAAACAATGTGAACTACGGCCAAGTAAAGGGATATTCTCCCCTATTAAAGCTTCCATTCTTTATTGGATTTGGAGTAATTGCACCTTTAGCATTTCTTGGGATATGCTTATCCTTTAGAAGGAATGCCCTTCTTCTTCATCTCTTCTTTCTTTCTTACATCATCATCCTTATTGCCTTTTTTGTTACTGGAAGGCACAGGCTTGTGGTTGTCCCTGTTATGGTCATTTTTTCCTCATTTGCAATATCATGGATATATGATAAGGTAAAGGAGGCTGAATATAAAAAATTGGCTTTTTCATTTTTCCCCCTTCTTCTTGGAATTATTTTGGGTTGGAAAAATGATATTTATGCCAATTTTGTTCCCATTATTTATCAAGATGGTTTTCATATAAAAGAAGAGAAGGAAATAACCATTAAGGATACATCAGAAGAATGGAGGGGTCAAAATTGTCTTGTTCTTAATAGAGGAACAAAATGCAAAAAGGAGATTGTAATAGAGGAAGACCTTTTAAAATTTAAAGAAATATCGTTAAAATTTAAGTACGGAACATTACCAAACACAATTGTTGAATTAAAAATCAATGAAAGCCCATCCTCTGCAATTGATTTTCCTTATACAAAAGGGTTAATAAATCCATATACTTGCTTTGTTGATAAGGGCATTTTAAAGAATGGGGTGAATTCTTTTGTTTTTGAGGTTAAAGAGGGAACCCTTGCCATTCCTTATGATACAACATACACATTTGGAAGGTCTTATGAATTTAGGGATGGAGATTTTAAAAAAATAAAAAAGGGTGAATTCTTGGTTGAGCTTTCGCTTAAAAAATAATGTATAACGATTACAAAAAAAGGGTATATATTATCTGGTGGCTACTTGGTATTCTTGGAATATTTCTTTTAATAAAGCTCTTTTATATTCAGGTTTTAAAAAGCAAGGAATTAAAAAAGGAGGCAGATAATATCCATACATTCCAAAAGATTTATACCCTTCCCAGGGGAAGAATATTTGATAGAAATGGCAATATCCTTGCTATGAGTGCAGAGACTATATCCATCCTTGTTCGTCCAAAACAAATAAGCACAAAAGATTATACCAGGATTTTAAAGGTTTTAGGAATTAACCCATTGAATTTAAAGAGAAATGAAAAGCCTTTCTGGCTTAAAAGGCGAGTTCCCGTAGAGGTAGGAGAAAAAATAAGAGAAAAAATAAAAAATATTTCTGGAATTGATTTTCTGGTTGAACATAAGAGGTATTATCCATATACCACAATAGGAGGAAACCTTGTAGGATTTGTGAAATTTGAGGATGATGCAAGGAGGATAAATGGATTATCCGGGATTGAGGCATCATTTAATAAATATCTTTTAAGCTCCTCTCATAGCCCTAAGATAATGAGAGATGGAAGGGGAAGGATTTTATATACCCAAGAGAGGTTTCCCGACGAATTAAAGGGAGGGGATGTCTATCTTGCAATAGATGTAAGGCTTCAACATATTGCAGAAGAAGAAATTAGAAAAACAGTGGAAGAATATTCTGCAAAAGGTGGTATTTGTATTATTGGATGTCCGAAGACAGGAGAGATTTTGGCACAAAGCACAATCCCAAGTTTTAACCCAAATATCTACTCAAGCTGGGAAAAAGAGATGTGGAAAAAAATACCGAAGGAAAACCTAAAGAATAAGGCAGTTTCTTTTGTTTTTGAGCCAGGCTCCCTTTTTAAACCAATTATCGCAGGAATCCTTCTTGAAGAAGGGCTGGTAAAAGAAAGTGACAGGTTTTTTTGTAGTGGAGAATATAAGGTGGGCAACAGAAAAATATATTGCCCCCATAAGCATGGAATCCAATCATTTAGGGATGTACTTAAAAATTCCTGTAATGTTGGAATGAGTCAAGCAATAGAAAAATTAAAAGATGAAAGGCTCTTGTTTTACCTTTCCCAATTTGGCTTTGGAACAAAGACAGGTACAGGGATAATTGAGGAGGAAGCCGGGATATTTCCCAAAAGGATGACGAACATAAGAAAGGCAAATCTTTCATTTGGCTATGGAATTTCTGTAACACCAATTCAACTCTATCTTGCATTCTCTACAATTTGCAACAATGGCATTCTTATTTCACCCATTGTTGCAAGGAGCATTTTGTTAAACAATAAGATAATAAAAGAAGAAAAACCTATACCCAAAAGGGAGGTTTTATCACAGGATACAGTCAGTAAACTAAAGGATATGATGGTTTCAATTGTTGAAGAAGGAACAGGAAGGAATGCAAAGATAACCGGATATAAAATTGCAGGAAAGACAGGAACAGCAGAGAAGGTAGTAGGAGGAAGGTATGATGCAAGTAAGGTTGTTTCATCATTTGTTGGATTTTTTCCAGCCGATAATCCAGAAATTCTCATATTGGTTATTTTAGATGAACCAAAGAAGGCACATTATGCAAGCATTGTTGCTTCTCCTTGCTTTAAGAGGATTGCAGAAAGGCTTATATTTTTACAAAACATAAGGAAAGAGCTATAGATAAAATCGTATGTGTTTAGCTAAAGCTAAACAATTGCAAATTGAGAGAGTGATGAATTTTTTATGATATTATTTTTTTACCTCTTTAAATTTGCAATTTAAAATTTACAATTAAACAATTCGTTTCTGCCTCTTTAATGAGGAAGCTTAAACACATATTAAGGAGCTAAACACATACTTTTTGTCAATGTGTAGACTTTGACACCTATCTTCTTCAGATCTAAAACTCGGTAAACTCAGTGGGGTAATGAGAAAGATCCAGTTTTTCTTGCTCTGGTATCAATCGTATTCCCCATTGTTGCATGGCCAAAGCCCCAAAAAGAACCTCAATAGGTTTCCCCTCCTCATCATTCCCAATATAATCAATAACCATAGCTTCCGTATGGAAAGGCTTCCCATCGATTTCGCCAACTAATACAGCGGCCTGGGAAGATACCTTTGTCTCGCCTCCTAATTTGGTATATGTTGGACGAGGAAGACTTGTGGTAGTAAGTTGTGCTGCAACTTCAGGAATAATGTAGGTATTTCGGGCTCCTGAATCAAAAAGTGTCCATACATTCCGTCCCTTTACATTCATCATTTGTCGAATCCTGCCCATAATCATCACCTCCATTTTGTTTTGTAATCTCGGTTGAGTATCTCATTCAAGTGTCTAACGATTGAGCTCAGCCGCCGCCTTTGGCGGTCGGCTGCAGCGATGGGTTAGGCTATTTGTACATGGTTAGCTTTTTTGTAAACATAATAAATTCAAAATTCAAAAGTTCAAGTGAATTGCAATTTTGACTTTTGCCTTTCTTTCATTGTCTTATTAGCTAAACACATACGGCTATTTATGATTACTATCTCTATTTTCAAGATTTGCTCGTCTTTCTCGCTCCCAAAGTGTTAATAGATCACGGGCTCCATGAATGAAGCCAATAATGTGTACAATTTGCTCTCTTACATGATAGATCAATCGATATTTCCTCACAAAAAGTTCGCGGATGCTTGGATCATTGAACTCTGGCACAATGCGACCTCGCTCTGCTAGATAAGCTAAAGAGCGAGCTGCATCCCGTACCTCCCGGACGAATGCTGCGGCATAAAATTGAGAATCTTTAGCAATATAATCTGCAGCCTCCTTAAGATCACTCCAAGCTGCTTCTGTCCATTTTACTTTCCGAGCCATTTAGACATCCGCTGCTCAACCTCTTCCTGACTGAGTACACGGCCCTCTTCAATATCTTTCAATCCTCGTTCGATTTTCTGACGGACATAAATATGATACTGAATATCCTCAAAGGATACGTCGTCTGGAATCCGGTCGAGCATTTTCCGAACTTCTTCTTTAGTAGTACCCATCTTTGCCTCCTGTTGATTAAAATATAGCCTAACGACTGAGCTAAGCTGAGGCGGATTTATCCGCCGTCAGCTTCAGCGATTTGTTAGACAGAGAAGCTATCAGTTTTTTCTAAAGCGTTCTTGATTTCCTTTACAACTTTTGGATTTTGTTCTTTTGATAAAGTTTCTTCAAGTATCTTTTTTGTCTTCTTGTTGCCTATTCTTCCTAATGCCCACGCAGAATATGCTCTGATTTGTGGCTTAGGGTGTTGTAGTGTCTCCTTAAGTGCATCTACAGCGGTAGAGTCAGCAATGTTGCCAAGGGCAATAATAGCATTCCCTCGGATTGTGTCTATCCCTGCCCATCTTGCAAATGAAGGGATTACCTTGCGATAGTATTCTGCATCAGAGGTTACCAACGGGATGAGTTCTGGACTATCGCTTACTTCCTCTAATGGCACAGGATATTTAACCCGAGGTTTAAGATGTTTATTTTTAGGACAAGCCCACAGACATTCACCACAACCAAAGAGACGATTCTCTTGTTTTTCACGAAGCTCAGTCGGAATAAAGGTTCCCCAGAGCCAGTTTGTAATACATCTTGCCCTGTTTACCTTAAAAGGTGGATGAATTGCCTTTGTAGGACAGGACTTAAGACAAATATCGCACTCCCCACAATCAGATGCCTCTACCGGGTGATCTTCATAATTCAAGGGGGCATTGGTTATTAGGATTTCAAACATCACCAATGAGCCGAGTTTTTCGGTAAGGACTACTGCATTCTTGCCGTATTTACCAAGACCTGCACGCACAGCCGCTAATTTTGCAGGAATCTTCATAGAAGCAACACACTTGTATCCTTCCTTGCGCAGAAATTGTTTGATGACTTTTTCAGTGTAAGCACGCATCCGCATATATACCCTGATTCCATAAGAGGAGAACCTACCTCGTGGCTTGCTCGGTTCGGATGGCAAAATATCAAGTTTGTTATAAATATAGAAACCTCCTACAATGACTGACTGAGCATCATTGAGTATCTCCTTTGGGTCAACAACCCTTTCTTTCTCTCCTTGTATCCTGAAAGGTTTTGCAGACGTTACACCAATTATATCTACACCTGCAGTTATTGCCTTCTCTATGAGATTATAAGTAAGTACTTTCTCTTCTTTCACTTCTTACCTTTTCCTTTATGTCTAAAAGATATAGATACAGAGGTCGTAATATCTCATATTTCTGTACCAATTCATCAACCAGTTTAGGACTAAATAAAATCTCATCAATTGATTTTCTGTATTCCATATAAAAACTCTTTCGTTGATAATATTTTTGAATCTCTTGGGGTAAGTCTGTCCATAGAGGTCTTTTATAAAGCTCTCCTTTAATCTCAAAGGACTTAATCTTTGAAATAATCCTTAGGAATTTTGTCGGTTCTTTTCTTATTTCTTCCCTAAAGGCATCCATTGTATCCTTTGATGCTTGATAAAATCCCATCCCATATCTATACCAATCAGGATAAATCTCAAAGAAATATGCAGGTGCATCCTTCCAATTCTTATTGGGCCTCTTAAATACAATCCACATATTGCTTCTATACAGTGATTTATCTGGAGAGAATCTGGTATCCCTATATATCCTTGAGATGGTTTTATCAATCATTGGTCTTATCTCAAAATATGGGTCTATAGTCAACATAAATTCACCCATGTCAACAACAAGATTTTGCAAAGGTGTAAGAAGATATTCATTGTACTCTCTCCTATGCGTTTCAAACCACTTCTTTTCGTTATTTTTGCCTAAATCTTTTAGAAACTTACATGTGTTGTCTCTAAATCCTCTAAAATTCTTTCCTTCCATTTTCCTATTCTATCTTTTACATATCTAGACGTCTAACCCCTTTCTCATTTGCTAAATCAGATCTCTCTTCTGATTTCTTCAA
Organism: bacterium; assembly: GCA_040756715.1. Lineage (NCBI taxonomy): Bacteria > bacterium. The sequence goes on along the minus strand of JBFLYE010000092.1, from coordinate 790 downwards.
GAGTAGTTTTAGCATCAGGGGCCATTTCAAAAAACTTGTTGAGTTTCTCGCAAGCATATTCATCGCAATAGGCACAATTCTTAATACTCTTTTCTTGTCCGCACTTCCTTACTTCACAGACTTTGCAGTGGCAAAAACAGTCTTTCGCTTTCTGACAAACATCCATCACAATTAATATGTTCTGGTGGGATGTCCATATTGTACTGTTTAGACCACATCTCAGCAACTCTCTTTCTTTCGTTGTCGTCATCCTTTTAGGTTGCTAAGAATGCGGGACATTCAGTACAGATTAGTCCACAAAACCCAATCATTTTCTCCATAGCCTTTCACCTCCAATATTTGTAGTGTTTCTATTCTGTCTAACGATAAAGCTCACCTGCCGCCAACAGGTTGGGCACAAAACTTTGGAGAACCACTAACCTTTGATAGGGCACAGAACCTTGAAAAACCGCTACACTGTTGGCGGTCAGGTGCAGCGAATTGTTAGAAAGAGATTTATTTCTTCTTAGGAATAAAATTAACCCCATCTATGCCTTTAAGATCAGCATCTTGTGTCCATATTATTGCATCATTTGCTCTAGCTGTTGCTAAAACAATACTGTCAGCTAATGGAAGTTTGTATTCTAACCCAACTTTAGCAGCACTTAACGCAATGGAAGTATCTATAGTTAATTCCATAACGCTTTACAAAATGTATGGGTTTAGATAATCTTAAGGAAAACTTTATAAAATTATGAATTTTGAATGTTGAATTTTGAATTAAAAGGGAAAAAATTTTATAAAACTTAAA